>JBGCGI010000172.1:0-50230 GCA_045110715.1 Rubripirellula sp. | reverse complement strand
GTTGGTGACTTCGATGGCGACGGCAAAGATGATCCCGGCTACTACGACGAAGCGGCCTAACACGCGGCAACGGAGCGAAGCCAGATGTCGCATCGCAGAACGATGTTCTGCGAATGGCGGGGATTGGTGAGCGGTCCCACTACTTTTTAGCGAACACGCGTTTCAGTTCGTCCAAGCTGGTAAGGCCACGAGCAACCGTAAGCACCGCCTCGGCCTGAATGCCACGGTGTCCTTCGGCTTTCGCGATCTGGGAAAGCTTGCCGAGATCCTGTGTTTTCATCAATGCAGCTCGCAACTGATCACCAGGCGTCAGCAATTCGAAGATCGCGATTCGGCCGTAGTATCCGCGTCCCTCACAGATGTGGCAAGGAATGATAGGTGCCGGGCGTCCCTCTTCGTCGACCTGTTGTTCGATCGGCGGCGGAATGAAGGGTTGGTACAGCATCGCCACGCGTCCGGGAGGAATTCCCAACTGCTTGAGCAACTGTGGTGGAGGCTCGAATCCAAGTTTGCAGTTGTCGCACAGACGACGCACCAACTTCTGACTCAAAACCGCTCCGACGTTCTTGATGATCGGCTTTGCCGAGTCACGATACTTGCTGACAAATTGAGTCAACGCTCCCATCGCACTGTCGGCAGGCATTCTGGCATAGACCTGCTTCTGACTTTCCTCCAGGTGTCCCAACGCCACGGCCAGCGCCTCGGGGTCAGGGAGCTCGGGGAACATCAAAACATCGGGTTCTTTCAAGGCAATCTTGGTCACGATTTGGGTTTGCGTTAATCCCGTATCGCCACCGAAGAAGTTTGGACTGATGTTGATGATCTCGGGCTCAGGATTGTCTTGATCCTCGAACGATTGAAAGTCTCGAATCAGCCGATCAGCAGCATTGATGGCGATCGTCCATGTGGTCGTCAGGCCCTCTCCTTTTGGCGCGGTGATCAGAATGAAGCTGCCGCTCTTGTCCAAGTTCTCCTTCAAGGTCTCGAACATTTTGTCGCGCATGCCCAGATCGACCATTCGCTCGAACGGGACCTTCTCGGCTGAAATTTTCGCCAACACGCGTTCGCCCGTGGCGACGCCTTGAGACTGGAAAGACAAATCGAACTTATCCTTGGCAATCTTCAGCCCCAGAGTTCCGGATTGCGAACTTCGGCGATCGGCCGGGTTGAGCAAACAGAGCTGTTTGAGAGCGTACAACATCGCATCACCGGTTTCGCGATCGATGGGCGGCAACTGTTCCCAGTTCCCGTCAATCTGATAGCGAATTGCACACGCGTTTTGCGAGTAATCCATCAGCATGTGAGTGGCACGCGACTGAATCGCATGCGCTAACTGGCCGCCGGCGACCTGATAGCCGGGACCTTGCCGAGTGGAAATCAATAATGCCTGTGCTTCGGTCCGCTCTTTGATTCGAGGAACGAATTCTACCGGCGCGACGGTCTGCCAAAGCTGTGTCTCTTCTTGTTGGGCCATCTTGGCGAAGGTGCCTTATTCTAAATCTTGGTTTCGGATGGATTGCGGTCGTCATTGAACCCGCATCAAAAAGTCTCGCGTGTCTTACAAAATCCCTGGCGCCTTCACATCGATACCTTTGAGCGCCATTTTCAAAGCATCTTTGTTAGGGGCTACCGCAAATGCCGTCGGACGATCGATCAATTCATCATCGATCAACTGCTTCAGGCTCATCGTGAAGTCCTGCATGCCGTCCTCCGCACCAATTCGAATCGCGTCGGGCAGCTTGCTGTCTTGACCTTCCAGAATCAACTTACGAATCATCGGACTGAATGTCATGATTTCGCAGGTCGGCACACGTGGCACATCGGGACGAATGGTCTTCAACAACTTCTGGGCGACAATCCCCTTCATATTGAACGCAATCGCAGAGCGAATCGCGCCATGCATTTCCTCGGGGAACAAGTCCAGAATACGGCCAATCGTCGTCGATGCACTGGAAGCGTGAATGGTTCCAAATACGAGGTGACCAGTTTCTGCGGCATGAATTGCCGTCATGAATGTCTCTTCGTCGCGAAGCTCACCCACCAGAATGATATCAGGGTCTTCACGCACCGCATGCTTCATTCCGATCTCGAAGTCCTTCACATCCTGGCCAACTTCGCGTGGATTGATCAGGCATTTGTCTTCGGTAAAGATAAACTCGATCGGGTCTTCGAGGGTCAGAATGTGTTTTCGATAGATGGTGTTGATGTAATTCAACATGGATCCAATCGTCGTACTCTTTCCAGACCCGGTGACTCCCGCTAGCAGGACCATGCCTTGATCGTAGTGACAGAGTTCTTCCATCGAGTCAGGTAGAAACAAGCCCTTGAAGTCGGGAATGAAGTTACTGATTCGACGTGCCACTAGTCCGATGTTGCCAAGCGACTTGAGCATGTTGATACGAAAACGCCAGCGCACACCATCCATGTGAATTGTATGCGCGAAGTCGGCACCGCCTTCTTCTTCAAAGATGACAAGGTTTCGCTCGTCCATCATCGGCAGCAACAATCGCACCATCTCTTCGGCCTCAATCGCAGGCCGATTCAGTGGTTTCAATTCGCCTCGAACTCGAACCATCGGGGGCTGACCGACTTTCAAGTGCAGGTCGGAGCCTTCAAGTTTGACGAGAGCTCGGAAAATTTTGTCGACCTCAAGTTCCCCCTTCTCAACCAGCAAACTCTCTTTCAGTCGAGCTGCCACTGCCTCGGCGGTGGAACTCAGACGGGCGGTAGGCGGAGCGGACGCACGGTTGTTTTTTGACGACATGGACTCGGAAGCCAAAGGACGGATGAAGACAGAAAAGACGGGATTGGAAGCAATGAAGAAGAACGGAGCCACCGTCCGCCCTTCGATTCTAGGCAAAGCCCGCGAGGACTCAATGCGCCAACGCCCAAACCATGGCTGGTAGCAGCGAATGAGGCCGAATATTCATCAAATTCACCGGTTTGGCGGCTCAAAACGAGTGGTTCCGCAGCCAGAAGCGGGCTCGCTGCCAGATCTCGAGTTGCCAATGCCGCTGGCGTCCCATGCCCTCAACGACGTTCAGGCTGCCCGGCGAAGGCCGTGCTCGGTCTGAGTCCGTTTGGCTTGCTGCGTCGCATGCCGGATCTCCAGATTCCGCTGCAAGTCAACGTCGTTGACGTAGCCGCGCGGATGATCCAAATGCAGACAGACACTTTGAAACCGGATGTGCTTGCCGCGAATCCCAGCGTTCTCCAGCCTTTCGCCCAACTCGCGATCCTCGCCACCGTACCGCATTCGCTCATCAAAGCCATTGGCTTGGCGGATGTCGTCCGCCCAACCCGACGCGTTGTTCCCGTTCCAGGTCGCTCGTGTGGTGGTGATGCGGTTCAGCAAACCAGACTGCCAACCATGAGGCAGCAGACGAAGTAGTCGATGTGAAAATGGCAAGCCATTGGCCCGTAACCATGACACGGAGAACGCCCGGCCACTGCGAATGTCGTGCTCGGAAATCAGCTCACTGAGTGCCAGGGGAAGCTTGTAGTAACCGCCTGACAAAAATCTGCCGGGCTCCGCCGCTGCGTAGTGTTGCCTGACGAAGTCCGAGCGGGGAATGCAATCGCCATCAGAGAACACCATGTAGTCTCCGGCAGCTGATTCAATGGCTCGATTCATGATCGCGCACTTTTGAAACCCATCATCCTCGTGCCAAACGTGCTTGAGCACCAAGTCCGTCTGGTCTCGCATTTGCGAGATCAAGTCGGCCGTCTGATCGTTCGAGCCATCGTCGGCAATCACGATTTCAAACTGTCGGTGCGACTGCAGCGAGTAACCCCACAAGACTTTCTCCAACCACTCTGGCGCGTTGTAAGTCGAAAGAATCACCGAGATAAATTCTGGTCGCTGCATGCTGGATTTCATTTTCGACATTCCTCGTTTGGTTTCACCATCATCCATCACGCTGCGCGGCGGGCTGATGGATCTGAACCGGCGACGGATTTAGGCAATGCTGATTCGTAAAAGTTGTGTTCGTGGAAAGGCAGGCAGATCTTCCCAGCAGACAGGTCAAACTTGCCATCGCGTAGGCCAGCCAAGAACTTCGTGCCGCACAGATGCTGGTCATAGAAGCGGGCGGCGTTCTGGCTCAGCTCACGAAGCTGCTGCGCGGAGAACCGCTCTATCCGCTGAATGGCTTGGTCTAGCCCATCAGCGCCGGAAAAACAAATCGCATTCACGCCATCCTCGAGCCTGGGAGTGACTCGATCCGCGTACTCGATGATTGGAACCGTTCCGACGCTCATTGCTTCGACCATGTTGTGACAGGTGGGCTGGGAAGCGCCTGGACAGCAAAGGAAGAATTGAAAGCGAGCCAGCGTTGGCAACCATTCGCTGGCATCAATTTTGTCGACGCGACTGTCTGAGATCACGATCGGTCTTGCAACGCTGCGATTGGAAACCGAATTCACTACTCGACCAGGAAACTGCTTGGCAATTCGATCAAGCATCTCCAGACGACTCATCACTCCAAAGTTCTGCGCAATTTTGGCGGCGCCGTACTTTGGTTTCTGATTGCCCGCAAACAAAACCCCCGCTCGCGAGACCTGGCGCAGTTGCTGGAGCTGTTCGTCACCAGCGAAGGGAAGCGTTGCAGGATGCATTGGGTACGGCATCACGGGAATCGCAAGATCGATGTCGCGCCCGATCATCATTTGGATGTGTTCCGGCGAATCGTAATCACACAGAACATGCGCCGAGTCGGGCAACGGCTTGTTTGTGGGCATCCACTGAGCGTGGGAATCCGCCAGCATCTCTCGACCATGGATCTTACGAGCGATGGAGGACAATAAGAGTTGGCTTGAGCGAACCAAGAATGGTGAGCCAGCACATTGCGCATAGTGAGCGAGCGATGCAAAATGGCGGCCGCAGTCAAACAGTAACTGCGGTGTTCGCAGATCCAGCACGATCGGTCGATTTTGGCAATCCAGGGAATCGTGGACGGGCTGCTTCTTCGCCAACATTCGGCGCGCACGCCGGATGTCGATGGGGTATCGGATCAGCGATTTGAGTTGCATCCGCGGATACCATCCGGCAAAAGTCAGGGACAATTACCGATGAAATAGCCGAATAGCACCTCTGAGGTCAAGATTATTCAAGACCGTGAATGCAATCCCAGGAGGCCGACTGGCCGAAAGCCTAGCCTTCGACGTCGATGCCCATGCTTCGCGCCGTGCCTTCGATCATGCGAACGGCTTGGTCGATGGTGCGAGCATTCAGGTCAGCCATTTTCTTCTCGGCGATCTCGGCACATTGAGCGCGAGTGACCGTGGCGACTTTGTCCTTGTTAGGTACACCGCTGCCCTTGGCAATCCCCGCAGCCTGCTTCAGCATGGAGGCAGCTGGCGGGCTCTTGGTGATGAACTCGAAGCTACGGTCATTGTAGACCGTCACGATGACAGGAATCGGCGTGCCGTTGTATTCCTTGGTCTTGTCGTTGAACGCTTGGACAAATTGGCCCAGGTTGACACCAAACTTACCGAGAGAGGTACCAACAGGAGGAGCCGGTGTGGCTTGACCACCGGGAACCTGGAATTTTGCGACGCCAGTTACTTGCTTTGCCATGATTCGATTTATCAGTAAACGTTTGAGAGGTGTATTCAAATGATTCCGCGGACCCAATTAGCCAGCGGTGGGCATCCTGCTACAGCGGTTCGACCTGCCAGTGGTCCAATTCCATGGGAACGCTGCGACCGAAGATGTTGATCATCACCGTGATTCGGCCATTGGCCTCATCGACGGCTTCGACATCTCCTTCTTGATTCTCGAAGTTGCCTTCTTTGACGCGGACGCGATCGCCCACTTTGAATGGAATGCTTGTCTTGATGGCTGGTTCTTCTTCGTCCTCATCCAAATCTGGCTTGTTGACGAATCGCTCGATGTCACCGGGCTCCATCGGCATCGGCTTACCAGCCGCTCCGGTGAAGTCACTGATGCCACCGGTTTCGCGGACCAAGAACCAGGTGTCATCGTTGATCAACATGTTGACCATGATGTAACCGGGCAGCAACTTTCGCTTTGTGATTCGGCGTTTGCCATCACGGGTAAACGTTGCCAAGTCTTCGGTAGGAACAACGATCTCGCCGAAGAATTCTTCGACACCTTCCATTTTGACGCGTTTGCGAAGCGCGTCGGCAATGGAGTCTTCTCGGTTGAAGGCCACCTTCAAGATGTACCAATCCATCTTTCCTTCGGGGAAAGTCGGACCACCTTCGTTGTACTTATCAGGAACGGTTGGAGCAGGCGGTGGCGGTGCAGGAGGCGGCGGAGCAGGCGCGTCGGACTTGGTCGGCGTTTCCGAACCTTCTGCCTCAGCAGCTGAAGCCTCCACTGCAGCATCTTCCTCTGCCGATTCAGCGACAGCGTCCATGGTTTGTTCTGCAGCAGCCTCGTCTTCGGGCTTTTGAGTGTCTTCGGATGTATCGGCTTGGTTCACGTTGTCACCGCTGACGGCAATGGATTATTCAAGGAAGCTTAGTTGGCAAACAGAGTGACTAGCTAGTCACTCCGATGAAATTAAAGAACTGTTGCCAAACCACGTCAAACAGAAACAGTGAAGTGGCAAGAAAGAAGATGGTAAACATGACCACGACCGAAGCGCGGATCAGTTCGTCCTTGCTAGGCCAGGTCACCTTATTCATCTCAGCCTCGACGGCGATCAGAAAGTCGGCAAACCGAGGCCAGTTCACGACTCGGTAACCGAACCACAATCCCGCCAGCAGCACGGCGGCAGGAATTCCAGGGATCAAGTACGACCCAGCTTCCATTCCACCACGGAGCGAGCTGTACATTGCCCAGCAACCGAGCGTGACGATGATCCAAATCGTCAAGGCAGTCAATTGACGGACAATTCGACCCTGACTCGGTTTGTAGACCGAAGCATGAAAAAGTTCGCTAGTTAATGGGGCGCTGTTACCAGCTCCTGCAATCTCTCGAGACACCCTTTAACTCCCTAGTTCTGAATTTGAATTCATTGAATTCGATGGTTTCAGTGAAAGCCGCTCGTCCGTGGCGACCATTTTTAATCGTTGACATTCGCTATTCGAACGTTTTTGTATTCGAGCTGTAAACATCATTCTTGTTTACAAAGCAGGGGCGGAGGGACTTGAACCCGCAACCGCTGGTTTTGGAAACCAGTGCTCTGCCAATTGAGCTACACCCCTGAATTGGGCATCTGGGCGACATCGACGGACTCGACGCGATCGACCAGAACCCAGAATCGTAACGGAATCTCCCTAAAATACCAATGACCAACGAAGAGATCCTCTCCGCTGGCCATTGGCAATTTCAGTTATTTCCGAAATCTTAGGCGAGGATCTTGGTGACCACGCCGCTACCGACGGTACGTCCACCTTCGCGAATCGCGAATCGAACGCCGTCATCCATGGCGATTGGCTTGTGCAGCTCGACTTCGACCTTGACGTTGTCGCCAGGCATGCACATTTCTGCACCCACCAAGTTGGCGGTTCCTGTCACGTCGGTGGTACGGAAGTAGAACTGTGGGCGATATCCGCTGAAGAATGGTGTGTGACGACCACCCTCATCTTTGCTCAAGCAGTAAACCTCAGCCTCGAACTTGGTGTGAGGATTGATGCTGCCTGGCTTGGCCAGAACCTGACCACGCTGGATGTCTTCACGCTTCACACCGCGAAGCAAGCAACCGACGTTGTCTCCTGCACGACCTTCGCCAAGTTCCTTGCGGAACATCTCGACGCCGGTGCAGGTGGTTTTGTTGGATTCTGCGGACAAACCGATGATTTCGACTTCTTCGCCGACTTTGACAACGCCACGCTCAACACGTCCGGTGGCGACTGTACCGCGACCTTCGATCGAGAAGACGTCCTCGATTGCCATCAAGAATGGCTTGTCATCTTCACGAAGAGGCTCAGGAATGTAGTCATCCAGAGCGATCATCAGCTCGGTGACACATTTGCTGGCTTCTGGATCCGAAGGATTGGTCAAAGCTGGCAAGGACGAACCACGCACGACAGGAACGTCGTCACCTGGGTAGTCGTACTTGCTGAGCAGCTCGCGGCACTCCAACTCGACCAATTCTAGCAACTCTTCGTCGTCGACGAGGTCGCACTTGTTCAAGTAAACCACGATGTAAGGCACACCAACCTGGCGACCGAGAAGCACGTGCTCCTTGGTTTGAGGCATGGGGCCATCAGCAGCTGAAACCACAAGAATCGCACCGTCCATTTGGGCGGCACCAGTGATCATGTTCTTGATAAAGTCAGCGTGACCGGGGCAGTCAATGTGAGCGTAGTGACGTTTGTCGCTCTCGTACTCAACGTGAGCTACGGCGATGGTCACTGTCTTCGTTTCGTCACGAACGGTACCACCCTTGGCGATATCCGAATAATTCTTGGCCTCAGCCAGTCCCTTGGCGGCTTGAACCGCAAGAATTGCAGCTGTGGTGGTTGTTTTACCGTGGTCAATGTGGCCAATGGTCCCGACGTTTACGTGGGGCTTGGTCCGTTCAAAAGTTGCCTTAGCCATTCTAGTTCACCTGCACCTGATCACGTGCCACTACTGATTGAGATACGCTCGAATCAGCCCGATTTGAAAACGACTGTGTTTCACACCCACAGTTGGATCGTCCTCATCTCAGCCGCACAGATCTAGCTCGTTCAACAAAGTATCGAAACGAAATTTGGAATTCTCGCATCCCACAACGGGATGTTTGGAAAGTCTGTCTGGTCCGTCCTGCCCTCATACGGGCAAAACAGCGCCTAAGTTGTTGCGGAATCAGATGATTCTTGCAATCCATCGATCTCAATGGAGAGCAAAATTACTTCGATTCCTGCATCCTTTGCATTCAGAGCTGCTGATGGGACTTGAACCCATGACCTCTTCCTTACCAAGGAAGTGCTCTACCACTGAGCTACAGCAGCCACGAAAGGTGCCATGGCACCTCAAAAACAAAAGCGGGTGAAGGGAATCGAACCCTCGTATTCAGCTTGGAAGGCTGCTGCTCTACCATTGAGCTACACCCGCGTCTTACGGCCATGGTTGGCCAAGTTCGGCCAAAGCCGCGACTTCTTGTGAGAACTTTCGATCTCAACATTTTCGAATGGGGGCTACAGGATTTGAACCTGTGTAGGCGTAGCCAACGGATTTACAGTCCGCCCCCTTTAACCACTCGGGCAAACCCCCAAAAAATCTCTCGTCGTGTGTCATGACCATCCGCTGTGATGGTGATTGTCGGTCGTCTGGTCCTGGGAAAGGATTGAATTTGTGTGTTTTTGGCTCGGCGACAGAAATTCATCGCCAAAGAGCCAGCGGAGGGATTCGAACCCACGACCGGCTGATTACAAATCAGCTGCTCTACCAACTGAGCTACACTGGCCTCTTTGATTCGCGACGGTCCATCCATTCCCTGCTCGCCGATAAGGAGATTGGGTGAAATGGACGATGTCGGAAGGGCAGAGTGTAGCGATCCCGCGTTCTTGGGCAAGACGAAATCAGCACGATTCTGATACCCACATGTCGGTTTCTAAATACTCGCACCCCTGCCAAGCCATGACAACCCGGCCACACTCCAAGGTTCGGCCCGATTCAGTGAATCTTGGGAGCTAAAAAAATTGCCGTTCAGCGATTCTCGCGATCGACGATAACATCGCGAATTGCGGCTAAAAACTCTCGCATCGACTGATATCGATCCCCTGGACGCTTCTGGATCGCCCGCATCACCACCGCGTCTGCCGCCGGGGGAATGTTCCGATCCGGTGAACGCTCGCTGGGCGGAGGCACGCTCTTGCTGATGATATTCTCGAAGGTCTCATCAATCGTTGCCCCTCGAAATGGCTCGCGAATCGCCATCGCCTCGTAAAGACAAACTCCCGCACTGAAAATGTCCGACCGCTCGTCGATCCCCCGATTACCCTCGATCTGCTCGGGCGACATGTAGAGCGGTGTTCCTGGACGTTGACCGCCCCCCGTCAGCGTTTTCAGCTGTGGATCCTCGCCCCCTGGAGCCCGCAAAACACTTTGACGCACCGGTTCGCTGTGGTCGGAGTGCCCCCAAACTTTGGCAACTCCCCAATCCAACAGAATCACCTCACCAAAGTTGCCAACCCAAATATTTTCTGGTTTGACGTCGCGATGGATCACGCCGCGAACATGAGCGTAGGCCAACGCCTGGCAGGAGTCGGCAACGATTTCCATCCGCCGGCCCAGCGGAAAGGCACCGACGGTGGGCTCGTCGCCTCGTGCGATGCGTTTGAGGATCTCGAAGAAGTTCTCGCCCGAAATCCTCTTCATCACAAAATACACGCCCTCCTTCTCGTCGTCCCCGATGTCGTAGACGGGAACGGTATTGGGGTGCTGAAGCTGGGCAGTCACGCGAGCTTCTCGCAGCAACCGCCGACGTTCGCTTTGATCACGCTCGCGCCCTGGAAGCAACGTTTTCACAGCCACGACGCGGCCCGTGACGGGATCAAAACACGACCGCAGAATCGCGCTGCCCCCCTGAGCCATCGGGCGAAACCCCTGGTATCGGGCCAAACCGTGGGGCACCGATCGCGGCAAGTCAGGATCGGTGCCCGATAGGATGATGGTTGGTTCGCTCATGGCCTGATTATAGGGCGTCCCCCCACACGCCAAGCGATCGACCAGCACATTCACGAAAAAACCCGACAGTGCTTCTCGCACTGCCGGGTCAATCGATTCGCTAAACCATGTCGATTCGCTAAACCATGTCGATTCGCAAAACCAAGTCGATTCGCAAAACCAAGATCAGAAAGATCAAGCGCCTGCAGGCACTTTGGCGTTCTTGACCGTGGTGATGATCGCACTGGCAACCATGTACGGATCAGCATTCGAAGCGGGGCGACGGTCTTCCAACCAGCCCTTCCATCCGTTCTCGACCGTTGCGATCGGAATTCGGATCGAAGCACCACGGTCCGAAACGCCGTAGCTGAACTTATCGATCGACTGAGTCTCGTGCAGACCGGTCAAACGCTGATCGTTCTCGGCACCATAAACATCGATGTGTTCCTTGATGCGCGGCTCAAATGCCTGGCAGACAGCATCGTAAACTTCCTTGCTGCCACAGGTTCGCAAAGCGGTGTTGGAGAAGTTCGCGTGCATGCCGCTTCCATTCCAATCGCCCTGAACTGGCTTGCAGTGCCAATTGATGGACATCCCATACTTCTCAGCAGCACGCTCAAGCAAATAGCGGGAGACCCAGACTTGGTCTCCAGCGTCTTTGGCGCCCTTAGAGAAGACTTGGAACTCCCACTGGCCCATCATCACTTCGGCGTTGATGCCTTCGACGTTGATGCCTGCTTCCAAGCACAATTCCAAGTGCTCTTCGACGATATCGCGGCCAACAGCCTTGCCGGTACCGACGCTGCAGTAGTAAGGACCTTGAGGTCCGGGGAAACCTTCTGCGGGGAAACCAATCGGGCGATCGGTTTCTGTATCCCAGATGGTGTATTCCTGCTCAAAGCAGAACCAGAAATCGTTGTCATCGTCTTGAATCGTGGAGCGACCATTGGTGCGATGCGGGGTGCCCTCGTGATCGAGAACTTCGCACATCACCAACCATCCATCTCCCAATCGACCTGGATCAGGGCAAACGTAGACAGGCTTCAATAAGCAATCGCTCGACCCACCAGGGGCCTGCTCGGTGGACGAACCGTCAAAGCACCACTGTGGTGCGTCTTCAACCTTGCCGCTGAAATCATCAACGACTTTTGTTTTGCTTCTAAGGCTCTGGGTGGGCTGATAGCCGTCGAGCCAGATGTACTCCAATTTGGACTTGGCCATGTGAAACGATTCCCCCTTTGTGAATCTGAATTTGAGTTGACCTCGGTTCGCCGCTAACCAACGGAGGCTAACTCGCTACCGTGAATGTCGAAAAATTCCTACGCAAATCTACCTACCCAGATCTCGGGCAACCACTTTGTAGTCGCCATAGAATCACTGCGACGCTCCTTCTAGGTCGCACCTACCGGACGCCTTCAAAATAACCGAATTCCTGTTGAGCGAAAGAGTCACCCCCGACTTGGGCTCGGCACCTTTCCAATCAGGCAAGTTTGCGGGCCATTCCCCACTTGTCGTCCTCGACGATCCCCAGCTTGGCTCACCAGGCCGCCACGCCCTCAAACAGACAAGCCAAGGGACAACTGAACCCCTTCAAGCAAGGCACTTGGTGGCTACCCGCTCCAATGCGCTTCCCCCCCCCGCCACGACGCACACGTAAATCTCTCCGGCAAATTCTTTTCGCAAGCGGCAAAATCATGCGACACCAACCACCAGCGAAAGAATCTTTGCGTCCGCCGCCGTCCCGAAAGATCGGGCACCGAAATCTCGACCCTTTGGCGTCATTGAAGGGTCTACTTGGACTCCACGATCGGGCTATCCCGAAAACCAAGTCTGCACGCCTGAGCCCGCACGGGAACACCCGGCGAATCAAATGACTTCGTGTACAACCTCCAGCTCCCCCAGCGGTCTCCCCGCTTGGTTTGATAGACAATCGATGATCCATCGGTCGAACAGGCAAGCGTGACCCGATCACCGTCCAACGAGATGGTGGGCGCTTCGGTCCTCGAAACATCTCCGTCTGGCTTCATCTCTTCCATCAAGACAGCTTCGGGAACCATTCCGCTATCCCCGATCTCAACTTGCCAATCCTCGGTCGCTGCCCGCATCCGAGTCAGACGGTCCGCGTACTGAGGCAACTCGGCAAGGTTATTGAGTTCCCAAGGATCTTTCTGGGTGTCGTACAACTCTTCGATCGGCTTGGGCATCGCAAACCAATTGTTTTGCCCGCCTGACAAGCGGCCTTCGGCCGACATCCGGCGCCAATCTTGCATCACTGGCATCGCATCCATGTAGTCGATGTGCTGTGCATAGGTCGTATGCGGCAGATAGTTGCGAATGTACTTCCAACGTCGATCGCGCGCCGCGCGTTGAAGCTCATAGACCTCGTCCATGCGATCACGATGAAAAAACAGATAGGGTGGCTCTTGCTGTGCTGACTCACCCATCAGCACACGCCCCTGCATGTAGCGGGGCACGTCCACACCGGCGATCGAGAGCATGGTTGGCGGAAGATCCATCATCGTCACCAAATCTTCTCTTGCTGCAGCCGCTTCCAACTTCCCTGGCCAACGCACAATCATCGGAACGAGCGTCCCGGAGTCGTAGATCCACCGCTTGGCTCGCGGCAAGCCCATTCCATGATCGCTCCAAAAAACCACAACCGTATTGTCTGCCAACCCGTCGGCTTCTAGCCGATCCAAGACCTCGCCGGCCATTTTGTCCATCAACGTGATGTTATCGTGGTACCACGCCCAGTTCTTTCTGGCAGCGGCCGTATTGGGCAAATAGTCGGGGATCGTGCCAGCGACTTTGATGGGATCACGCTGATTCTCGCTGCCGATCAGTTCGATCACTTCGCGATGCCGCTTTTCACCATGTCGAATTTGACTCTCATGGCAGACGGTGATATTGATCACCGAGAAAAAAGGTTGCTTGGGGTCAGGCCGTTCGCGCCAATCGCCATGCTTGTTTCCCTGCCGATCCCAAATGCTTGGGGTCGGTTCGAATTGGTAATCGGTCTTCGAGCGATTGGTCGTGAAGTATCCGGCGGCACGCAACAACTCTGGAAACGCTTTCACCTCCGGCGGCGGAACGATTCGGCTGCGCATGTGCTGGGATCCAATCGACGGCGGATACATGCCAGTGATGACACCACTTCGGACCACCGCGCAAACACCGGCTGGGGTGAACGCGCGGTCGAATCGTACTCCTTGCGATGCCAATCGATCCAAGTTGGGCGTGATCGCGTGCGGGTCCCCATAGCAGCCCAAGTTCGGCGAGATATCTTCGCAGCTGATCCAGACGATGTTGGGGCGATCCAGAGCGCAGGCCGCGCCCATCAAAACCGACATCGACACAAAACAGATGGCTACCAATAACTTCATCAGATGTTTTTTCCTGGTCATGATCAGTTCTCCCGAATCTCGCGGAGTGCATTCATCGCAGCACCACCAATGTGATAGTCACCACCTTTGACTCCAGACCGATGCTGAGCATGCACTTTTTCCAAAGGTCCGATCGCGGCTTTCGCGGGCGGTCCAATTTTTGCCAACAGCGCCGCTGTGCTACAAACCATTCCTCGCTCCGGATAATCCAGCGTCTTGATCAACAGCGGCAAATGCTTGTCAAGATCCCCGCCACGGCATAGTGCGTAAGAGGCCGCCGTCCGCACAGCCAAAGAGGATTCGTCGTCGGCCAATTCTCTCAGCCGTGCCTTGGCTTTTTCCAATGCTTCGCCGCCCAACCGCCCGAGATGCTCCGCCGCGATGTATCGAACGGCAGCATCTTGATGATCCAGGGCGGTGAGCAATGCGTCGCCAGCAGGTTGCCCGAACAGGCCGATCGACCGAATCGCACGCAAACGAACCGCACGTTCGGTGCCAGCGAGCAACTCCAGGTTCTGCTGCAGCGTCTTGCCTGCGACCGACTTCGTTTCTGCGGTCCGCTCGGATTCGGCGAATACAAAACCCTGCGAGGAAATCCCAAACGTGGCAAAGAAAGCCACCATGAAAAACTTTCGAACCATGAACAACACACCAGGATCACAAGGAAGAACGGCAAAAGTCGAATACGCATGCTAGGAGACATCATGCGTGATCGCTCTAATGTAACCAACACCCTCCGGTCGCGTTGCGAAGCGAGCAATTTCGTTCAGCGGGTTTGAATCACTCCCATTTCGTCTTCCACTTGAGACAGGAACGACTCATGTCGATGGCACCCAACGATCCCTTTGAAAATCCCAACTCGCCAGGCGCTAGCCAGCAACAACCGCCGCAGAAGAAGGGTGGCAAAGGCTGCTTGATCGGCTGCGGAATCGCAGGCATCCTCGGGGTGTTAGTGTGCTGTGGTGGCGGCGTGTTCATGGCCCAGTTTGGAGTCGGAATGTACGCCGAGATCGTTCAAGATCAACTCGCCGACGACCCGGTCATGGTGGAGAACATCGGCGAAATTGAATCCATCACACACAGTTGGTCAGGGACCATCGCGGCTGCCCAAGAGGCCGAGGGCGGAGACTCTCCGCTTTCGTTCGATGTCCAAGGATCAAAAGGTTCGGGGCAACTGCGAGTCGTGCAAGACAAATCGGGCGACGGCACCGGTATCAAGTCGGCCGTACTCATCCTGGAAGACGGGACTCGGATTCCACTGGAACTCTCTCAAGTGGGTGTCTCAGACCTGGATGATATCGACATGCAATTGAACGATTTGATCGACACCGGCGAAGCCACCGACGCACCGGCCGAACCGATTCAGCTGCAACCCGCCGAATGATTCTAAAACCCGGGTTCATCGATCCCGATTCATCACCTCCTCACCATTCGAATTCAACAACGAGAAACACCCACATGAAAGTCGCCACCTTCGAGACCACCAAGGGCACCATCCGCATCGAACTGTTCGCAGAACAGACTCCGAAAACGGTTGGTAACTTCGAGCAGCTGTGTGAAAAAAAATACTACGACGGACTTAAATTCCACCGTGTGATCGCTGACTTCATGGTGCAGGGCGGATGCCCTGAGGGAACCGGCACCGGCGGTCCAGGCTACAAGTTCGAAGACGAGTTCGATGATGCTCTTCGTCACGACGGACCGGGCGTTCTGTCGATGGCCAACGCTGGTCCCAACACCAACGGATCTCAGTTCTTCATCACGCATGTTGCGACTCCACACTTGGACGGCAAGCACAGCGTGTTCGGAAAAGTGATCGAAGGACAAGATGTGGTTGACGCGATCGAGAAGGATGACGAAATGACCACAGTCCGCGTCACCGAAGAATAGGCTTTTCCGTTACCCAGCCAAGCGGACCGCCATATGAACGTCCAAACGCGCCACATGATTGCCAATTGGATCATGGGTGCGATCGTCGGCACGTTCCTGATTGGCATCACCTCGCCTTGGACCGTCCGCAGCTACGTTCCCCTGAACGCAGACGCCGTTCGCGGCGTCTGGACGCTCCCGCCGAACCAAACTTATCGCTGGCGGAGCGAAGGTTATGCCAACACGTCGATTGGTCCGCTGGGCATGCCTGGCAAGACGGAAATCAAACCACGTGTTTCAACCACACGCCGCGTCGCCTTGTGGGGAGACTCTCAAGCCGAAGGGGTCTGCGTCCCAGATCACCAAAAGATCTTTGCCCAAGCCGAGTCGCTCACGCGAAACATCGAAGTCTTTCCGCTAGCCCGCAGCGGCGAGGACATCGCGGATTGGCTGACTCAGATTCCTGCGATCGAACGGGAATTGGAAATTGACGCGCATGTATTTCTGATCGTCGATTTAGCGGACCTGTTCACCGCTGGCGAAGCCCCCCTTCCGCCACCATCCCAAGCAGATGTCAGCCAAGCCAACTCGGCGATCGCCGCCAAACTCCCTGCGTTCTTTATTCAAGCGGCTCGGCACCTGCTGACCGATTCCGATGGATCCACCCGTCGACAGCTTCGTTTTTCAACCGGCCCGGTTACCACGTCCGCTGACAGTTCGCCTGCAAAACGAACAGCGGAGATTTCATGGCTAGAAGCGCTCCGACCATTGCAAACGATTTCCGAACGGCCACGGTTCATCCTCTACGCTCCCAAAGTGCCTCAGATTGTTAATGGCAAGAAGGTGATGGATGATCCAACGGACGCGGATTTCCTGTCCATGAAAACGGTGGCAGAGAAACTTGGAATCACCGTTCTCGACGCGCGCCCTGAATTGCTTCAGTCTGCAACCGAGGGAGCCTGGCCTCACGGCTTCCATAACGGGCGCATCGGCAGCGGACACCTGAATGAACACGGCAATCGAATCGTGGCTTGGCAGATTGCAAAAGCCATCTTGCCACAGCAAGCGTCTGAACTGGGGAACTAGCGAACATGCTTTTCACCCAACTTGAGTTCCCGATCTTCTTTGCAGTTGTACTGATCGCCACTTGGCTGTGTCGAAAACCAGCCAGCCGCAACACGTTGTTGCTGGCGGCCAGCTACTACTTTTACGCTTATTGGGACTATCGCTTCTGCGGCCTGCTGGCTCTGTCGACGATCGTCGACTATCTGGTAGCGCGCCGCCTACATCAAACGACCGATGCTCTGCAACGGAAACGACTTTTGTGGGTCAGCCTGGCCGTCAATCTTGGCGTGCTGGGATTCTTCAAGTACTGCAACTTCTTCATTGATTCCGCTCGGCCACTGCTTGAGTCGATTGGCCTGAGTGGTGAAACGCTCAACATCATCCTACCGGTGGGAATTTCGTTTTACACGTTTCAAACGCTCAGCTACACGATCGATGTCTATCGCGGCAAACTCCAACCGACCGAGCGTTTCATCGACTTCGCATTGTTTGTGGCCTTCTTTCCGCAGCTGGTCGCCGGACCGATCGTTCGTGCCCGAGAACTGTTGCCGCAACTCGCGACGGTGCCACGCTGGTCCAAGCGACGCTGCTACGGCGGAGCACAGCAGATGCTACGAGGAGCAGTCAAGAAGGTGCTGCTGGCCGACCGCTTGGGAGAAATGGTCGATGTCGTTTTCGCGGCGCCAGAGCTGTACAGCGGGGTCACAATTTGGATCGCCGTCTTTGCCTACGCCGGACAGATTTATTACGACTTCTCTGGATACTCTGACATCGCAATCGGTGCCGCCAAAATGCTTGGCTATCGGTTTCCAGTGAATTTCCGGCATCCGTATCTGGCGACATCGATGGCCGATTTCTGGCATCGCTGGCACATCACACTTTCAAGATGGTTGCGCGACTATCTCTACATCTCAATCGGAGGCAATCGGGGTGGAGCCCTGCAAACCTATCGTAATTTGCTGATCACCATGACCCTGGGTGGACTTTGGCACGGTGCCGCCTGGACCTTCCTGCTGTGGGGCGTCTGGCACGGCCTGGCCTTGGCCGCCGAGCGTCTTGCCATTGCCATTCATGCCCCTCGACCGTGGCTCGTGCTCCGCTGGCTACTGACAATTGGCGTGGTCTTGATCGGCTGGATTCTATTTCGCTGCCCAAACCTGTCAGAAGCAATCGTTGTGTTGCAACGAGTCCTGACGCTTGCGCCGGGAACCCCATGGTACCCACCGTTGGCATTGGGGGCATTGGCGTGCCTCGTGGTCGAACACGCTGCTTGGACAACCCGCCTACGTCGCGCGATGAGACTGCCAGCGTTCGCCTGGTACACACCGATCGCGACAACGATCTTGCTCTGGGCATTGCTGCTCTACGCGCCGCGTGGCTTTCGCCCTTTCGTGTACTTTCAGTTCTAAACCAACAAGACTGCCCCGCGATTGCCAGCCATCCTTTCCGCCGAATCCCTGGTGTTCTGTTAGAGTCTACGAAACTGCAACCGATCTTTCATCGCGACGAACAAGCAAACGTGTCCCGAGACCCCATTCCGAGCTGGCATTACGCTCTGGTCATCGTCCAAAAAGACGATCGTTTTCTAATCGTTCAAGAACGAAAGCATGGTCAGAGTTGGTACTTGCCAGCTGGGCGTGTTGAACGCGGCGAGACGTTTGAGCAGGCCGCCCGTCGCGAGACGCTTGAAGAAGCCGGGATCAAGATTGAATTGACCCACGTTTTTCGAATCGAGCATACGCCCAAGCGAGAAGGAGATCGGCTGCGAGTGATCTTCCGTGCGATACCGGCGGATAACACGCCTCCCAAAAGCGTTCCTGATGCAGAGACGATGGGCGCTAGCTGGGTCCGATTGGACGAACTTGACTCCTACCAACTGAGAGCGGCAGAAGTCAAATCGCTATTCGAGGCGGTGGAAAATGGATGTCCTCTCTATCCACTGGACGTCCTCCAGCGCGGCTCACCCGATCATTAAAAACGCCGCATGATCCTGCCCTCGAGCTCGACCTTCCAGCACTCCCCCATGAGAACCACCCGTACAATTTCAGTTTGACAACGGCGTGCATCACTGGTTTCGATTCTTTAGCCAGGGACGCGCGAAGGATCGCTTCGACGTAAACGTCGGAGACTCCATTGAAATCGACTTGATCGGCAAAGTGGTTACTTGAGTGGGTGCAAAGCGGGGCGTGGTCAACCGACCATTGAGAGCCGTCTCATGATGAAGTCCAGTTACAAGGGCGAAGTATTCGACATCAACTCTACTGGCTTTTCATGAGGCACGTTTTGCCCGGTCTCAGTTCGAGTACCACCCGCCGTTGATCTTGCCGCGATCTCCACCCTGATGACGTTCGACTCTGGTCCGCTCGCTGGCCAAATCCAAAAGACCGTTAAAAGCAATTGATGCAAACGATCTTAGGAGGTGCCGCTCAGATTCTCGCCTTGCGCGATCGGAGGCTCGCCAGAACACTCTTAGAACCGGCGTTTCAAGATCGAGGTTGGCTGTTCATGGGGCGCCAACTGAGTCTCACTCGTAATCCAACGCTCAACGCGTTAGCTGGTGTTGACCCTGTTTGGTGTTCCGAAGTGATCGCGGAGTTGTGCGAAAGTGATTTCAAGTTCGATCCGGCAGACCAACTGGAGGTCCGATCAGGAGCGGTCAACTCACTGATCGAGATCTCGCAGAGTTTTCGCCAATCGCGGCCTACAGTTCCTTGATGCGGATGTTCCGCCAAGCCACATCGTAGGGTCCAGTTCCGGCCTTGATGCCGTGAACTTGCAATCCCAAATGCCCCTTCGGATGTGTCTTAAAGATCTCTTCGTCGGTCAGATCGGCAACGGCTTCCCCGTTGATCCAGGTCTGAATACGAGGTCCGTTGGCAACAATTCGGATCGCATTCCACTCGCCATTCTTCATGTGATCGTGCGAGTGTTTTTTGTCCTGAGGCTCTGGTGACAACCAGCCGCGTCCGGTGGCTTCACCATAAATGTAAGCGGACTGTCCAGGGCTCGATTCCAATTCCACCTGAGGTCCAAAGAAACGACCCACCGCAGCGTTCTTGTTCTTCTTATTCTTTGCGACCGCTTCGGCAGCAACATCTTCCTCTGACTTTCCACGCGAACGAATCTGGCATCCCGAGTTCAACTTGTCATGAACACGGACTTCAAACTCGAGCTCGAAGTTGCCGTACTGTTTTTCTGACGCCAAGAAAGAGTTGGGGCTGCCTTCGACGGTCTTTCCGTGGATCGTCCCATCGATGACCTTGTACTCAGCCTTGCCGTGGTCGGCTTGCTTCCATCCTGCCAGCGTCTTTCCGTCAAACAGAGAAGTCCATCCATCGTCGGCCATGCAGAGCGACGTAAGGCTCATCGTGATGGTGCACAGAAGTGTGAGAGCGATCGATTTCATGTTCTTTCCTGGCGAGTGATGTGCGGTGCGAATTCCAGCCCCAAGTGAGTGTGCAGAATGATAGTTTGATTCTGGCCCAATAGCTAGAAACGGCTACCATCGCTGGAATCCGCCTCAATCGCTGGAAGCCGCCTCAATCGGTCTTCTTTTGAATTTGGTCCCAATCGATCTGGTGATCTGCCGTGGTGACCTTCCAGAACGTGATGGTCAACGCGATCACGACCCCTAGAGCAATTGCCGCAGCAATCACGAACATGATCATGCTTTGATATTGGACGGCCTGCAGGGGTGGTGCCCCTGCCAAGAGTTGCCCAGTCATCATGCCAGGAATGCTGACGATTCCCGCCACGGACATCGTGTTTAAAATCGGGATCATGGCCGTTCGAGTCGCTCCGGCAAAGACGTCTCGACAGCACTCCCAGCGACTCGCGCCAAGGGTCAGCAGGGTTTCGACTTCCCCACGCCGATTCCTCAGCTCGCTCAAGAATCGGTCCAAGCCCAGCGAGATTCCCGTCAACGAATTTCCCAACACCATTCCTAACAACGGGATCACCACTTGGGGGCTGTACCAAGGCTGAGGCCGCACGATCAAGAGCACGGTGACGGCGGTCACGGTCCAGGTGCTCGCCCAAACCGCAAAAATCGCGGTCGTTCGAATCGATCCATAGCGGTGATCGATACGCCCCACCGCCGACAAGCCAGCGATCACTGTCATCGCCGCGGCCAGCAACATCACGGGCAAGAACCATGCGAGTTCAAAAATCTGCTTCAGCACCAAACCCAATATCACCAGCTGGATCGTCATCCGGAGCGAACTCCAGACGATTTGCTTTTCCAATCCCAATCGCAACTTAAAGGAGATCCCCGCGTTGATCGCAAGCAGCGTTGCCGCCACACCGACTTCGCCCCACGACAACGATATGTCGCCAACAGCTTTCGGAGCCAATAAGCCAAGTGTGATCCACTCACTCATCTGTTGCTCCCAAGAGACGCCCATCGTTCATTCGGAGTGTTTGCGATGTCATTCGTTGAATCTGATCTTCATCATGACTGGTCCAAAGAATGGAGCGGGAAAGATCCTCGCGAATCCATCCCTCGACCAGGTTTTCAAACTGCTTCCCAGTCACCGCGTCAAGCGAGGCCGTGGGCTCATCGAACAGAATCACCGTCGGCGAGACACTCAGTGCTCGAAGCAAAGCGATCACCTGCTGCTCTCCGCCGCTGAGTTGCTCAACCGATTGCTCCAGAAGATCTGGCGAGCGGCCAAGATCGGAAAGCCAACCAAGAATCCTGGTCTCATCCAGCTCCGTTTCAGCAATTGAAAGCCGAAACGGGGCCTCCAAGTTTTGCCGCACTGACGACAATACGAAGGCCGGTCTCTGAGGAAGATAGACCACCTGGCGCCGATACGAGGGAACGCGGTCTCCCACGATTCGCTCGCCGCGAAACCGAACTTCTCCGGACTCACATCGATCCAACATCGCAATCGCCCTCATCAAGCACGACTTGCCACTGCCGCTTCGCCCCACCAGTCCAATCCGCTGGCCTTCGTCGATTTCCAAACTCACATCGTCCAGCAGCACGCGACTCACGTCGTTGCGCTGGGTCGTACGACGAGTCAAATCGTCGATCTGAATCAGCATACTATGTGTCAATCGTGATTCCTCACTGGCGCTATCGACCTAAGACCGTGGCTTGAGACCATTGTGAGTCGCTTTGGCAGTGACCGGGTTCTCTGGCCAATGATGTTTCGGATATCGGCCACGCAACTCTTTGCGAACGTGCAAATAAGTATCCTTCCAAAAGTTCGCCAGATCGTCGGTGATTTGCTGTGGACGACGATTCGGGCCCAACAAATGCAGTTGAACGGCGACTCGCCCCATCGCAACCCGAGGAGTCTCACTCCAACCGAACAGTTCTTGAATGCGAACGCTGATCACTGGCGACTTCCCCCTAGAGTACTGCACTGAAACAGAGTTACCACTGGGAACTGTCATTCGGCTCGGCGCGTGTTTCTCGATCAGCTGGGATTGTTGATAGTCATAGTGTCCTTTCAGCTGATCCAACCAGGGCGACGATTTCAACTCGGTGAACGATCGACAGCGCCGACAAAGCGACAGCAGTACCTCTTCCATCGTGCCCTCATCCAGCGGTGGTAAATTCAGTTCCGGAGCATGCTCACTGAGGAACTGCACGCGATCGATGAACTGCTGGACGTTGCTGTCGTTGCTTGGCAACAGACTAGAGAATACCGGTCTCGCTTCTTTGAATAGTAGTTCGGCAACTTGTTCTCCTAGCTTGCACTCGATCGGTGACTCGCTCAACAACAGATCGTCAAAGTACCGCCGCCGTCGCGCCACAACCGACTTCATCGTCGGGTGAAAGAAAGGTTCGTCGACATCGCGAATCAAACGCTGATCCAACCAAGCTTCCTCGATCGCCGAGGCACAACGGACCTTCGCTTCGGTGCCCTTCGCATCGACATCAATGCACAGAAACAGGTCACCGGATCGAGCCCCAGACCGACCATCGAGGCGAACTCCGCGACCTCCCACCATCACCCCCCGATCTCGCCCCGACTGATCTCGTCGACGGGCAACTCGGTCGGGGTAAGCCGCCAACAAAGCACGCCTCAATCGCCCCTCCTCGGATGGTTCTTGCGAACCATCTGATTCTTTCGGCAACGTTCGATGGATCTGATCGGCGACTCGCTTGATTTGTTCAGCGGCGACTGGATGATGGACTGCCGATCGATCGCCCGCGTAAAATCGGTTCAACCGGTCAAGACGATCCGTTACATCACAGCCACTCTGTGCCAGACTCGCCGCTCTCGACGATTCTCCGCGAAAAGGATCGCGTTCGGTTAGCAGCGAAGCAACGATCGACGCGTCTCGCCCGATTCCTAACCTTGCGGACTCCACCATGAACCGCGCAAGTCTTGGATGCAGCGGCATCTTCAGCATCGCTTGACCTACGTCGTTCAGGACTCCGGTCTCGCCGATCGCTCCCAATCGACGCAATAGTTTGTCTGCGTTCTCGACGGCTGCCTCAGGTGGAGGAGTCAGCCAAGGGAAATCGAAGACATCCCGTTCGCCCCATCCCAACAGCGTCAGCAACGCATCGCTAAAGTCGCAGCGTTGGATTTCAGGTGTGTCGACTTCCCGGCGTCCTCGATGCGCCGCTTGCGGCCAAAGTCGATAGCAGCTTCCAGGCCGAGTCCTACCAGCACGCCCAGCACGCTGCTCGGCCGAAGCCTGCGAAATCGGCTCCAACTGCAGTTTCGGCAATCCGACCTGAGCGTCGAACCGCATCACTCGAGCGAGTCCACTATCGATCACGCCGGTCACACCAGGAATCGTGATCGACGTCTCGGCAACGTTGGTGGCAAGGATGATCTTTCGTAAGCGTGACGGTGCCAACACGGCGTCTTGCTGCTTCGGAGGTAGGTCACCGTACAGTTCATGCACCACATGGTCCGCGCCCAATCGCATGGATTCGATCTTCCTTCCAGTCCGCCGAATCTCCCCCACGCCGGGCAGGAAAACCAACACGTCTCCGTCGGTCGCTGACAACACCTGCGGCAGAACGCTCGCCACCTGTTGCTCGGTTGGTTCGCGAGACACAGCCGGGGTGTGATGAATGGCGACTGGAAAGGCGCGGCCCTCTGTCGAGACTGCTTTGGCGTCTCCAAAGAATTCAAGAATGGGCTCCGGATCCAAAGTGGCGGACATCACCACCAACTTCAACTCTGGGCGAAACGTTGTCCGAACCCTCTCCAGCATGCCCAGTGCCAAGTCGACTTCCAAACTCCGTTCATGAAACTCATCCAGCAGAACGCAAGAGACATCCTCTAGCAGCGGGTCCTGCTGCAATCGCCGCAGCAGGATGCCAGTCGTCATCGCAATCAGTCGCGTCGTTTCGCAAACGCGTTTATCGAACCGAACGTGATAGCCGACGTCTTGACCGAGTTTGACGCCCATGAGATGTGCCAACCGGCTTGCCGCCGCTCGCGCAGCCAATCGCCGCGGCTGGATCAACAGCACCTTTCCGTTGCCGACGGCATCACTGTTCAATAGCGCAGGCGGTACCTCGGTCGTCTTACCGGCTCCCGGCGGAGCCTTCAAGACGATCGGAACGGACTGCCGAACACCCGCGATGATGTCTGGCAAACAGTCACGGAACCCCGAGAAGGATTCGCGTCCGGCCTCGGGTGCCTCTTCTGCGTCGAAGTGCGTGATAAACGAGTCTCGATCAATACGATTTTGAATAGGCAGGCTCGCCAGGGCAGCTCACCCGAGTGGTCGAGCGTGCCGCGAATTTGCCGAAAGGTTAGCAAAAAGGAAGCCCACAGGACTGCCAACGGCCAATCATAGCAATGAGCCTCCAAGCACTGCGAACCCGGCTGGCAGGACGGATCGTCCAGTCTGGTCTCCCGGCAACCGCCTTGCCGAGGGATAGAAACCTGTGCCCTCTGCCGAATCCACCGGTTTCGATATGATCTTGGCGAAGCGATCCCAACCGATGTGCGGCTACAAAATGTGGTGGCCGGCTGACTTACGAAAACGGCGCTGTCCAGCGAAACCGATACCCACTGCGACCAACGATGAAAACAGACGAACTACGCGAAAAATACCTGGAATTCTTTGAGTCCAAAGGCTGTGTTCGCCAACCAAGCGACGTGTTGGTGCCGGCCTGGGATCCTTCGGTACTGTTCACGCCTGCGGGGATGAATCAATTCAAGGATCACTTCCTTGGCAAGGTCAAGCTGGACTTCACGCGAGCCACCACCTGCCAGAAGTGTCTGCGCACCGGTGACATCGACAACGTTGGACGAACTGCCTTTCATCACACGTTTTTTGAGATGATGGGCAACTTCAGTTTCGGCGACTACTTCAAGACGGACGCCATTCACTGGGCCTGGGAATTCCTCACCGCAAAAAAGTGGTTGAACATTCCCGGCGAGCGTCTGAGCGTGACGGTTTATAAGGACGACGATGAAGCCTACGGCATCTGGCGGGACAAAATCGGTGTGCCCGACGCGCGGATCACACGGATGGACGAAGACGAAAACTTTTGGCCTGCCTCGGCCCCCAGCCAAGGTCCCGATGGCGTCTGCGGCCCCTGCAGTGAGATCTACTACCACTTAGAAGATGGCAGCGAGGTCGAGATCTGGAATTTGGTGTTCACGCAGTTCAACCGAATCGGCAAGCCACCGGAGAACCTGCACCCGCTGCCTAGCAAGAACATCGATACAGGAATGGGCCTCGAGCGAACCGCCAGCGTCCTGCAAGGCGTGCCCACCAATTTTCACATCGACAGTTTGTTTCCAATCGTGCAAGCCGCTTCGGAAGTCTGCGGAGTGAAGTACGAGTACGAGAGTGACAATGGACGCCGACTACGACGCATCACCGATCACGCTCGTGCCAGCGTGTTTGCGATTCACGAGAACGTGTATCCGGGACCGAAGGAAGCGAGGTCCGTGATTCGAAGATTGATTCGGCGCGCTGTCCTGGACGGCTATCACATGGACTTGCGTGAACCGTTCCTCTATCAGCTGGTGGGAGCCGTAGCCGATGCATCGAAGGCCGCATATCCGGAACTGAGCGAAACAACCGAGCGAGTCAGCGAAGCGATCGAAGCCGAAGAGAAGGCATTCTTTTCAACCGTCGATGGCGGAATGAAACGAATCGAGCGTCTGTTTGGCCAGATGCAGAGTGAGTCGGCCGTGATGGTGCCAGGAGCCGAGGCCGCTGATTTGCTGAAGACTTATGGTGTCCCGCCAGAGCTGGTGCAAACGTTGGCCGCCGAGCAAAACTTCACGTTTGACTGGACAGGTTTTCGCGAAGCAATGGACCGACACGCAGACGAAAGCGACGGCGGACAGCGAGTCCTGTTCCAAACCGGGCCACTCGAAACATTGAAAGAGGCTCTGCGAGAAACCCCATTCCTCGGGTACGAAACACTCGATTCCGAAGTTGTCGTCAAAGGCATCATCACTGGCGATGGACTCGGCAAAGGTGACGACGGACAGTTGCTCAGTCATCTGGATCGTGCTGCTGATACCCCGATGCGACTGGTGCTGAGCCAATCACCTTTCTACGGAGAGTCCGGCGGACAAATTGGCGACATCGGCGTGATCAGCAACGACAAGTTTGAGTTCCTCGTCTCCGATACCAAGAAACA
This sequence comes from Rubripirellula sp., assembly GCA_045110715.1. Lineage (GTDB taxonomy): Bacteria > Planctomycetota > Planctomycetia > Pirellulales > Pirellulaceae > Rubripirellula. The sequence goes on along the minus strand of JBGCGI010000172.1, from coordinate 23,757 downwards.
TGCCGCGTTGATCGTGCACCACGGAAAACTCGTGCGGGGAGAAATTCACGAGGGAGATACCTGCACGGCAAGCGTGAATATCGAACGCCGACAAGCACTGTGTCGCGCCCACTCGGCCACTCACATCCTCCATCATGCACTTCACGAGAACGTTGGCCGCCATGCCGAGCAACAAGGCAGCAAAGTCGAAGCGGATCGATTGCGATTCGACTTCACGAATCCGAAAGCGATCCCCGATGAAACGCTGATCAAAATCGAGCAAGATGTTCTGACGATGGTCGAGAAGTCAGACCCCATTCGCTGGGATACCGTCCCGCTTACCGAAGCTCGCGCTGCGGGAGCCATGATGCTGTTTGGCGAGAAATACCCGGATCCCTGCCGGATGGTGACGATGGGTGACTTCAGCCGCGAGCTTTGTGGCGGAACCCACCTGACCAACACCAGCCAAGTCAAAGGGTTTGAGTTGGTCGTGGAAGAGAGCGTTTCGACCGGCACACGTCGAATCGTTGCGTTCACGGGAGACCGCGCTCAAGAGCATCGCACGCGAACCCAAGAACTGCTCAAGGAAGTTGCCAACACACTGTCGACTGATCCTAGTCGAGCGCTCGCTGGAGTCACTCAACTAGCCGACGAAGTTCGACAACTGAAGAAGGAACTGACCGCCGGTAAGACCGGCGAACATTCCGAAGCCTTCCAACTCGCTGATGACGGTCCCAAGATCGATGCGTCTGACTATCACTCCGTTCGCTCTGCGGTTCGCGATATCACTCGACGATTGAATGTTTCGATCGATGATGTCGCCGCGCGGATCGAATCGTTGATGACCGATCGCAACAAGCTGGTCAAGGAACTCAAGGCTGCAACCGCTGGAGGCAAGTTGTCCGCTGACGACCTGATCGCCCAAGGCGAAAAGGTCGGAGACGCGTTACTGATTGTCGCCGACACACCAGGTGCCAACCCCAACGTGATGCGTGGTTGGATCGACCAGATTCGCAAGAAGTGCGATTCGCCTTCCGCCATTCTGCTCGCCTCGGTCCAAGGCGGCAACAAAGTGCTGCTCGTTGGCGGCCTCAGTAACGCGTTGGTCGAGCGAGGCTTGAAAGCTGGCCAATGGGTCGGTGCCGCAGCGCAAGTCGTCGGCGGCGGCGGTGGCGGGCGTCCCGACATGGCCCAGGCAGGCGGGAAAGACCCGAGTAAACTGCCCGACGCCTTGCAAGCAGCAAAGGATTCGATGCGAGATCAACTGACCGCAAATTAGCGGCAAATCACGGCGAAACCGACGATTCCGAGTACCCACGTGCTAGCATAAGCTGCGAGTTTTTCTGGCCCGACCTGCCGTTGAATTCAAATCACCGTTGACAACCCAAACGGTGCCTTGTTAATCCACCCTTAACGTCACTGTTGTGGTGATGTGATGATCCAACACCAATACACCTTGGGGTTTCATCGTTGGTGGACGCTTTGCGGGAATCGTTCACTGGCCTCCCAACATGGGTCGGAGTGTTTATCGCTTGTAACGACGGTTTCTGGGTCAATCGTCTTTTCAAGTTGCTCCACGATGAAACTTCATTGAGCATCAGGACGTTGCTTCGGTGGCGTCCTGATGCCGAATACATCCTTGGGCGTTACTAGATTCTGTCACAGGCAAAGTTAGTTTCGCGAATGACGAGTGATAAAACCCCTGAAGAAACGGATTCTGAAGCAGAAGAATCTGACGAAATGGATTCTGAGCCAAAGGGATCGGGGGAACCGAACCCCAAAGAATCGGAACTTGGCAATGACGACTTGGAGTCATTGGCCAACGCATTGGACGAGGCAATCACAGATGCCAATGCGCCATCACTTTCGAACCAACGGCAAATCCGGCGTCGCCGCCATCGCCTGATTGGTATCGCAACAGGTTTAGCCGTCTTGTTGGTTGGGATTTTGCTTTGGAGTGGTGGATACTTCTCCAGTGAAGAAGAAGTGGTCGAAGTCCTCACGATTGCTCCTGACCGTTTGTTTGAACAACTGTGCGCCGACGTGCGCAAGAATCAAGCCAAGAAATTCCATGTGACGGGATTCAAAGTCTCTGATTCGATGATGTCTGAAATCGCAGACCTGGACTGGGTCGAGACATTCATCATTGATCAGGGGGAACTGAGCGGACAATCGATGGAAACGATTGCCAAACTCTCATCGCTTCAGCATTTGAGACTGCGATTGTCTCCCGTTGATGACGCTGGCATGGAGGCTCTCTCCAAGTGCAAATCGCTGTGGTACCTGAATCTGCCACATGCTGAGTGCACGTCCAAGGGCGTGGCGGCATTGCGGAACCTTCCTCGACTCCGCCAATTACGCTTAGGATCAAAGAACCTGAACAACGACGTGACTCGCGAAATCGCTGCGATCGGATCGTTGCGGGGCATTCATCTGATCGGAGTCCCCGTGACGGATGAAGGGCTCAAAACACTCGCAGTGATGCCGCACCTCGAATCGCTGTATTTGGACGACTCGGCTGTGACCGAGGCAGGCTGGGACTGGTTGTTTCAAGAGCATCCTCACCTGCACGTACATATCAATCAATCGCATCACGACCGCGATCCGAAGCACCACGCGCACCACTAGCATTCCGGCAACACGGACTGGTCGCTCCGAGCATCTCCTTCGCGATTTTGATCGCCGATTTTGGCATGAAACGCAAACAGCCAGAGTCCTTCGATCCCTCGGTGGCGTACAATGCTCGCTGTCGAGACTCACGCTCCATTTCGCAATCACGCCCCTGACCGATTCCTCATGCCACCGCGCAACTTAAACATCATCATCATTGCAGGTTTCATTTGCGCGCTTTGTTACTTAACTCACCGCCGCACCAAGACAGCAATGATCGTCGGTGATGCACTGGACTTGATCAATTCTTACTACGTCGATCCAGTCGATGAGAACAAGCTCCTGACAGCAGCCATGGATGGCATGACCAACACACTGGACCAACACAGTGAGTACATTCCTCGTGAGGACTACGAGTCATTCCAAGACAGCATCAACCAAGAGTTTGCCGGGATAGGAATATTTGTTGAGCAACCAGTCGCAGGAGAGCCCGTTCGAGTGGTGACGCCACTCGTTGGGTCGCCGGCACTGCGTGCAGGGATGTTGCCCGGTGACCGGATCGTTTCAGTGGATCGCGAAGATGTCTCGACCCTGAACCTTCCTGACGTCAGCGCAAAACTGAAAGGCGAGATCGGCACAACCGTCGACCTGGTCGTTTTGCGAGATGAACTCGAAGTTCAAATTTCAGTCACCCGCGCCAGAATCGCACTGGAGTCCGTCATTGGTGACCACCGAGACGCGAACAATGAGTGGGTGTTTCGAGTACGTGAGGACCCAACGATTGCATATGTTCGACTGACAAGCTTCGGTGAAAAAACAGTCGATGAACTTGAAGAGATCTTGGCTGACTTGAACAACGACTATTCTGGACTGGTCCTGGACTTACGAGGCAACGGCGGCGGTTTGCTGAACGCTGCCGTTTCGGTCAGCGACATGTTCTTGAATTCGGGGCGAATCGTTTCGACGCGGACGAGGGGAGGGCAGAACGAAGATGATTTCAGTGCCGAGTCTGGTGTGTTGGTCGCGATGAACAAACCGATCGCTGTTCTCATCGACGGAAACTCTGCAAGTGCGAGCGAGATCGTCGCAGCCTGCCTGCAAGACCATCAGCGCGCCTCCGTGGTCGGCACGCGAAGCTACGGAAAAGGAACCGTGCAAAACATCTTGCCGCTTCAGTACGGGCGCAGTGCGCTGCGTCTGACGGTGGCTCGCTACTATCGCCCCAATGGCGAGAACATTCACCGCGGAAAAGATGCCAAGGACGAAGATGAGTGGGGGGTCACACCTGACAGCGACATGACTGTCGAATTGGACGAGGAGAGTCTGAAGAAACTGGCCAAGCGTTGGCGTGAGGCGTCCTACCCCGCACTTGCTCTGGATGACGAAGCCGAGTCAGAACCGGATCTTGCGGCGGACGCCCCCGAAGCGGAAGACGGGACGCCGGCGGTCGAATCCGATCTTCTGATCGACCCTCAACTTCGACGGGCAGTCGAATCCATTCGCGAGCTCAACCAGGCCAGCGTGCAGCAGGCGACCGCCGCTTGAGCGGTCAAAATCCCGAGATTGTGCCGCCTCGAAGCCCGTAACCACGCGAGTCGGTCTACCCCGCGTTGGGTCACCATTGCTAGGATAAACCTTCTGGGCACCTGAGGCCGATTGATCTCGGGTGACCGATTCAGCCATTTTCCATCATTCTGCAGGATATTCATGGGTCTGTACGACCGTGACTACGGACGCGAAGAGATGACTCCTTGGGAGCGATCGCAACAGAGTCCGCGCAGCATCACGATCACGCTGATCGTGGTCAATGTGGTTATCTACTTTGTCGATCTGTTGACTTCGAATCGGAGCGATGGCCAGACAGTGAGCCTGCTAGCTGAATGGCTGGCCGTCAGCGACCATTCGCTGACACAGCCGTGGAAGATATGGCAGTGCCTGACCTACGGCTTCTTGCATGACGTACAAGCGAACTTCCCTTCGCACCTTATCTTCAACATGATCGGCCTGTTTGTGTTCGGCCGTGATGTCGAAAACAAAATGGGACGAATGGAGTTCCTGCGATTCTATTTAATCGCCGTGGCGATCGGAGGCCTCGTAGGTGCGCTGACAAGCCTGGTGATGGGTGGCGGATCAACGATTGGCGCGAGTGGCGCTGTGATCGCGACCGCATTGATGTTCGCCTGCTACTTCCCCAATCGCGAACTCCTCCTGATGCTGGTCATCCCCGTCAAAGCCTGGGTACTGGCAGTCTTCTTTGTCATGGCAGACTTCGCGGGTGCGTTCGGCGTGCTGACGGGAATGGCATCAGCATCGAACACCGCTTTCACCGTCCATTTAGCGGGTGCGGGCTTCGCATTGGCCTACTACTTCCTGCATTGGAACCTTCATTGGTTGAGCTCGCTCAGTGAGATTCCTCATCGCATGCGACAGCGATCACGGCGCATGAAGCTGAAGCTCCATGATCCAGATAAGAAGATCTTCGTCGAAGCCGAAGAAGCCGATCGGATCCTGGGTAAGATCCATGAGTCCGGTGAAGAGAGCTTGACGGCAAGCGAACGAAAGACACTGGAGCGGTACAGTCGTCGCCAGCGCGCAAAACGCGACCAATGATCCAGCACTGCTTGCGTCATGGGATGTCACCCAACGATTCAACAACCAACGCCAACAAGGTCTTTAACGTGTGCTCGTTCATGAAGTCGGCCATCGTATTCCTGACCCTTTTCGCCAGTACCGCCGTTGTCCATGCCGACGAAGCCGAGGCAACCAATCGTCCCGTTCTCGGAAAGCGGGCACCAGACTTTGAGTTGCCGGTTGTCGGTAGTGACGAATTCCTATCTCTGAGTGACGAGTACAAACAAGGGAAAGTGGTCGTTGTGGTGCTGCGGGGCTATCCCGGCTATCAGTGTCCGCTTTGCAGCAGCCAGATTGCCGCGTTGGCGAATCGATCGAAGACGCTTCTCAAGGAGGCGCATCGGGTGATTCTGGTTTATCCCGGCGAAGCAAATGAACTGCAACGCCACGCTGAACGTTTCATGGGCTCTCGCAGTTTGCCAGATCCACTGATCATCGTTCGCGATGAAGGCATGGAGATGGTCGAGAGTTGGGGGCTGCGTTGGAATGCTTCGCGAGAAACGGCTTACCCATCCACATTCGTCCTGGACGGAAATGGCCGTGTTCGCTGGATGAAAATCAGCAAATCTCACGGTGAGCGAAGCTCCGTGGCAGAGATTCTAAAGGAACTGCGAAAGCTGAAGTAAGCGGTTTCGCGTCAGATTGACTCAATCGTTACAACCATCACAAGCCGAACCCGCCTTCGTTTTGAATCTCAACTTGGCGACTCGCCAAAGACAGGTGTCAGCGATCCAATCCCCAGTAACTATGCTGGCACGCCTACCCGTTCCCGTACTCTCATTCCCAGGTTTTACGCTGCGATGCAGGTTCGAAAGGCCGTCATAACGGCTGCTGCCCCCAACCAAAATCGACTTCCACTTCAGCAGTTGGTCGATCGTGATGGTGAAGACAAAACGGCACTTCAATTGATTGTGGAAGAAACGGTTGCCGCAGGCATCGAAGAAATCTGCTTGATCATCAAACCCGGTGACAATGAGGCCTATCAGTCGGCAGCTGGCAGTCAGCTCGGCAGCGTCCAGTTCGTCGAGCAGCCCTCGCCGCTGGGGTATGCGGATGCAATTTTCCGAGCGAAGTCATTTGTCGGTGACGAACCCTTTCTACATCTGGTGGGCGACCATCTGTATCTCAGTTCGACCGACCAGCCATGCGCGAGCCAACTGATTCAACTGGCCAGCGAGTTCGATTGTTCTGTCTCAGCAGTTCAGTCAACCCGAGAAAACAACCTGCCCTACTTCGGCATCGTCAGCGGACCGCACGTTCCTCGATTCGACGGACTCTATGAGGTCGAACGCGTCATTGAAAAACCGACGCCAACGTTGGCCGAACAAGAATTGGTCACGCCTGGTCTACGCGTGGGACACTACCTTGGCTTTTTTGGGATGCACGTGCTGACCCCGAATGTCATGGATTTGATTGAGAAACTTTTGGCCGAGGCAGGCGATTCCAAGCCGACTCTATCTGACGCGGCTCGATTGTTGCCTTCCCATGGCAAGTACCTGGCGTATGAGCTCAAGGGATCTCGCTACAACTTGGGAATCAAGTACGGCTTACTAAAGGCACAGCTGGCGATTGGACTTTCCGGACGTGATCGTGACCAGATCTTGACCGAAATTGTTGACTTATTAGCACATCGTGCGGAGGTCGGGTCGGTTCAATGAATTGCCTGATCGAAATCATTCTGTCCGAAGAAGATGACGTCCGCGATCGTTCGCTCGAATCGGTCTGCGCCGACGCAACGTTGGAAGAGTTGCTGGCTCACATCGAAGCGCTCGATCGCTTTCGGCGTGATCAAGAGAATCTCTATCATCGCGTTCGCGCCTTATTCTTCCTGGCCGCGATCTATCGATACCATTTGCCCCAGCGACTCGCGGTCACGCAAAGTGGACTGATCCCCTACGTGGGATACGAGCACTTGCTGTCGCGTAGATTCGTCGAAGCGATCGATGTCTTCTTGGAGGTACAAGCCGCTGGTGGTCCCAGCGACGGACTGGCAAGCGCCTTGGCGCAGGCCTACCATCACCTTGGATTCCAAACACTCGCCGATCAAGTTCGGCGCAGTGTGCGAACGGTCCGTGGCAATCAGTGGATGTTCCGGTTGGGACATCCAGCGGACCATCCTCTGCGAATCCGCCCAGAACTCTTGCAGGTGGATCCAGAAACTGGCGTGACGCCTTTGATGCGGGAAACCACAGCAGTCCGGATGGACTTTTCCCATAGCGCTTGGAGCGACATTTTCTTCCTCGGAATGGACTTCCCCGATGGTGCACGGGTCCTGAACACGTCGATCGACCTCGGAGTCCGTGGCCGCGACTCGGACACCAAACCACCGATCGAAACCTATCTTCGCGTGATCGATGAACCAGTGTTTCGACTCGCCAGCGTTGATCTGGGGGCGACCGCTGACGTTCAATCGATCACAGAGATGTTTGACTTTGGGCGAGACTACTTGGGTTTGCTCAAAGCAGCGGTGATTGCCTCTGGTGTCGTCCCTCCCGGACTGGAGGGATGTCGTCAGTCGATGAGCGAGTTGTTGCATCGATTGGTGGGACCGAACAAAGGTCTCGAGTTGGTAAGCAAGATCAATGACATTCCCAAGGGTTCGCGGCTAGCCGTTTCGACCAACCTACTGGGATCGCTGATTTCGGTGCTGATGCGAGCTTCCGGACAGATTCAGTCATTGACTGGCCCACTGACAGAAAACGACCGGCGTCTCGTCGCAGCAAGAGCGATCTTAGGGGAATGGATTGGCGGCAGTGGTGGTGGTTGGCAGGACTCCGGCGGTGTTTGGCCTGGCATCAAACTAATCTGCGGTGCGGTTGCTCAAGAGGGAGATCCTGAGTTTGGCATCAGCCGAGGACGATTGATGCCAGTCCACCAAGTGCTGGACAAGCAGGACGCCTCGGACGAAACACGGCAGAAAATCCAAGACAGTCTCGTGTTGGTTCACGGCGGGATGGCGCAGAACGTTGGGCCAATCCTGGAAATGGTGACCGAGCACTACTTGCTGCGCAGCCAGCGTGAATGGGATGGCCGCGGCGAGGCGATGCAGATTTTGGACGACGTCGTTGCCGCGATTCGCGAAGGCGATGTCAAACGCATCGGCGAGTTGACGACCCGCAACTTCGAAGGCCCACTTCAGACCATCATCCCGTGGGCTACCAATCGATTCACCGACGTTTTGATCGAGAAGTGCCGCGAACAGTACGGCGACCAATTCTGGGGCTTCTGGATGCTGGGCGGCATGGCCGGCGGCGGCATGGGATTCATTTTTGATCCCGCAATCAAGAAAGCAGCACAGTCCTGGCTGAGCGAAACGATGGTCGAGACCAAACGCAGCATGCAAACGGCGTTGCCCTTTGCGATGGATCCTGTGGTCTACGACTTCTCTATCAACGACAACGGAACCTTCGCCGAACTGCTGGCCGGTGAGCAAGCCAACATGCCGGACCGGTACTACGCATTGGTTCTACCGAATCTTTTGAAAACAGAAATTCGTGATCTGCCGATGGGGCGCCGTGTCGAGTTGCAACGAATTGGAACGCGGTGTCGTCAGAGCGGCGAAACAACTTCCGGGATGTTGCTAGACAGCGTGCTGCCTGACAGCACCGATGAAACAATCGGCAGTGGTTCTCTGCAAGAGATTCTGGCTGCCTGCGGATTCGATCGTCAGCAGCACGAGGCAATTCGCGAAGACCTGCGCAGCGGACGAATCGGGCTTTCACAGAATCGACTCTCTGCCAACACAACCATCGCTGATGTTCGCCCCAGCGATGTGGTTGATGTTCGCGGTGGCGTTGAAAAGAAGTTCGTTGACCTGGGGCAAAAAGCCATTCAAGACGGTCAAGTTGCCGTGGTCACCTTGGCCGCTGGTGTTGGAAGTCGCTGGACCGAGGGCGCCGGCGTTTGCAAAGCCTTGCACCCGTTCAATCGCTTCTCGGGGCGACATCGCAGCTTCTTGGAAGTGCATTTGGCCAAGAACCGGCAAACCACGTCGCAATATGGCGGCTCGATCCCGCATGTGTTCACCACCAGTTACCTGACGGACGAGCCGATTCGGGACCATCTTCGGCATCACAACAACTACGACTTTGATGGACAAGTCCATGTCTCAACAGGCCAAAGCATTGGCCTGCGAATGATCCCCATGGTTCGTGACCTGCGTTTTCTTTGGGAAGAGACCGCTCAGCAAGTCCTGGATGAGCAACAGCAAAAAGTGCGTGAGAGTGGGCGTTCAGCCTTGATCGATTGGGCGCAGAAAACCGGAGAAGGCAACGACTACACCGACAACCTATCGAATCAGTGCATTCATCCTGTGGGCCACTGGTACGAGATTCCCAACATGATCCGCAACGGACTGCTCAAGCAAATGTTGGACGCTCAACCCGAATTGCGTTACTTGATGCTGCACAACATCGACACGCTGGGAGCCAATGTCGATCCTGGTTTGCTCGGCATGCACATTGATGGCAGATCCACTCTTAGCTTCGAAGTGATCGGGCGACGGATTGAAGACCGAGGCGGCGGACTAGCACTTGTTGATGGTCGCCCACGACTGGTCGAAGGATTGGCGATGCCGAATGAGCAAGCCGAATTCGCACTGACGTTCTACAACTCGATGACGACATGGATCGGGATTGATGGCCTTCTGTCTTCGTTTGGGCTCGAGCGAAGCGATCTGGATGACCCTTTGAAGGTCGATACCGCCGTGCGAAAGATGGCTGCACGACTGCCAACCTACATCACACTGAAAGACGTCAAGAAACGTTGGGGACATGCTCAAGAAGACATCTTCCCAGTCGCACAGTTTGAAAAACTGTGGGGAGACATGACGACACTGCCAGAGATGCAATGCAGCTTCTTTGTCACGCCTCTCCTCCGAGGCCAACAATTGAAAGCTCAAGCACAGCTGGATCCTTGGAAACGGGATGGCAGCGCCGACTACATCGAATCGCTTTGCCGCTGGTAGACATCCGGATCAAGCAGCCTCAGCTCTCACTGTTCGGTCCTTCCAATTCGCCAATCCGTTGTTCAAGCGAATCGATTCGCTCGGTGACGGTTTCGAGGCGAGCCAATAACTGATCGACCGCGTTGCGATTGACGTTCGGATCGGGTTTCGGTTTGTCCGCCGCCTGCTTTTCCAATCGCAACCCCAAGTACTGACGCTCGTCCGGCTGATACAAAGTGTGGGTGAACATCTGCCCGCGGCCCGCCGGCGTCACCGCTTCGACCAACCCTTTCTCGACCAACGACAAGACGACCGTCTTGGCCGCATTCAAGTCGTCCAACTTGTACATTCGAGAAGCGCGGGTGCGAATTTCTCCCAACGTCTGGGGTCCTCGAAGCAGTAGTTCTGTCATCACCGCCGACTGAGGACTATCCACATCCAGCCATTCATAAGCGGCGTGACGATACTTCAATACTCGACCGCTGCCTTGGATTTCACGCGCGGCGCCCAACTCTCGTAGCTCATCCAACGCGACGACCGCGTCGTCTTCATCCAAGTCCATCTTGGGCGAACGATTCGACTTCTGATTGCTTCCACTGATCACGCCAGCAAGAGACAGCGGGTAACTGTCGGGCGTGGTTTTCGCCTTTTCTACCAAGACGGCCAGGACACGGCGGGCAGCAGCAGATAGTGGGACAGGCGTTTGCTTCTCTTCGGATGAGTCGTCAGTCATCGAGTGGCAATCCGTTCGCTTGGGGGAAGATTTCGGTCTTTTCAAGGTTGCCAATTCATTGTCCGTTTCCAAACGCATCCACGCAACTCGCCAACAAAACGCCATGCTAGAATCAGATCTTTGAATTCTGCTGCCCGACATCTGCGATATCTCATGCCTTCAAAAAACAGAAAAAACGTTTCCAAATTGGTCGCTATTTGCCTGCTCTCGGGCGTCATTGCCTCTCATCTCGCATCCGGTTCCGCCCGCGCCGCGGATCGCCCCAATGTCGTAATGGCCTTTGCGGATGACTGGGGAAAGTACGCCAGCGCCTACGGAAAGCTGCAGCCAGGTGGCATCAACGACCATGTTTCCACACCCAACTTTGATCGCGTCGCAGGCGAGGGCGTTCTGTTCACTCGCGCTTTCGTTAGCGCGCCTTCGTGCACACCCTGCCGAAGTTCATTGCTTTCCGGCCAGCACTTTTGGAGATGCGAGCGAGCTTCGATTTTGCAGGGTGCAATCTGGGACATGTCGATTCCCAGCTACCCGATCCTCTTGGAAGAAAGCGGGTATCGAATCGGACACACCTACAAGGTCTGGAGTCCCGGATCACCCGCCAACGCGCCCCACGGTGGAGCTCCGCGCGGTTTCAATCGACACGGCTCAAAGTTCAATGGATTCTCGCAGAACGCGATGGCGAATCCTAACCATGATGCGGGCAAGGAAGCCTTGCTGAATGAAGTGCGCAACAATGTCCGATCTTTCCTAGATGCCGACAACGATGGGTCACTCGATGAAGGTGACGCTCCTTTTTGCTACTGGTTTGGACCCACCAATTGTCATCGCAAATGGATTGCCGGCAGTGGCAAGGAGTTGTGGGGAATCAATCCTGACGATTTGAAAGGGAAGATGCCGCCGTTCCTTCCAGACGTTCCCGTTGTGCGAGAAGACTTCGCCGATTACTTGGGTGAAGCGCAAGCCTTCGATGCTGGCTTGGGTGTTGTCATCGAGGAACTGAAGCGTGTCGGGGCTTATGAAAACACGATTTTGGTAGTCAGCGGAGATCATGGTTATCCCGGCGTAACGCGAGGCAAGTGCAATCTGTATGACTTCGGAACTCAGGTTCCGTTGGCAATTCGTTGGCCAGAAGGAATCAAGCATCATGGCCGCGTGGTCGACGATTTCGTTTCGCTGCCAGACTTGGCGCCCACCTTCCTCGAGGCCGCTGGCCTGAAGGCACCTGAAACCATGATTGCACGATCCTTGGTCAATGTTCTTCAGAGCGATCAATCCGGACTGGTTGATCCCAAACGTGATGCGGTCTTCACCGGGCGTGAACGCCACGTCGCGAAAGCGAGAACCGGAAACAAGCCCTATCCTCAACGCGCTGTTCGTACCGAAACCCACCTGTACATCATCAATTTCGAGCCAGACCGGTGGCCGATGGGCACGGGGCCAGGCCTGCAGGAAACGTTACCTTCATACGAACTGCTTCGTGAAAACACTTTCGCCGCGTTTGGTGATTTGGACGGCAGCCCAACCAAGGCCTGGGTCGTCACGCACCGAGACGAGAATCCGGAAATGTATGACTACGCGGTTGGGCGACGCCCGCGCTACGAGCTTTACGACCTCCGAAGTGACCCACACTGCGTCAACAACTTGGCCGACGACGTCGCAGCAGACGAAGTACGCGAGCAAATGCACCAACGACTGATGACAGAACTCAAAACGACCGGTGACCCTCGAGTTTCCGATCAGGTGATTTTCGAGAGTTCTCCTTACACCGACGAATTCAAGAAGCCGGCGAGAAAACCGGGCAAGAGAAAGGCGAAGTGAGAACGGTCAATCCACAACGGATCTCCCCTCTGATCACTTCGGGCGTATGAAACCCTTTCGAGCTTGATCGACTTGTTTCCAAGCAGCACAAGTTCGCAGGTGATCGTTGACCAATCCCATCGCCTGCATCATCGCATAGCAAGTCGTCGGGCCAACAAAACTCCAACCCCGTTTCTTCAGCGCTTTGCTCAGAGCGGTCGATTCTTCCGTCGTGGCCTGAACTTCTTCCCGCTTGCGGATGATCGGCGAGCGGCGTGGCTCGAATTGCCAAAAGAAGGCTCCGAGCGACCCAAACTCATCGATCATCTCAATTGCCCGATTGGCGTTGTTGATCGTGGATTCAATCTTCCCACGGTGCCGCACGATACGGGCGTCCTTCAACAAACGTTCGACGGTGGCTGGTCGAAACCGAGCAACCTTATGAAAGTCGAAGTCTTGAAAGTTGTCGCGAAACGCCTCGCGTTTTTTCAAGATCGTGATCCAGCTCAAGCCAGCCTGAAATCCCTCCAAACACATCTTTTCGAACAATCGCTGGTCGTTCTTGACCGGCATTCCCCACTCGTTGTCGTGATACTCGATGTAGACCGAGTCGTCACCACACCACCAACAGCGTCGGACGGAGTCTTGCCCAAGTAACAAATCAGAGGACATGCGACGAGTTTTCCCAGAGATGGCACTGTGTGGAATCGGAAGAATCAGGATTGGATTCGAAAGCGAAGATCCGTCACCTTATCGTTGGGCAATTGCTCTTGAATTTGCTTCAGTATTTTTCGTTTTTGAAAATTCAATTCCTGCAGCGTGACGGAATCGGAAGCATAGACCTGGAGCACGCCGTTTCGCAAATTCCCGACCTGGAAGGCAGAACTGAGCTGAGCTCCCAGTGCACTGGCGATCACGCGTTGGAACTCCTCATTGGCAAACCCGCGGGCATAGCCTCGCCGCGACATCAATTGGCTCACCAAAGATCCGATTCGCCGAACGCGTTTCGGTTCATTAGTAGGCTGCCTGCTTGTTGTTTTTTTGTGAGCCAAAATGGTCTGAGTTTGCTGAAGGGATATTCCGCTGCAAGAACGTCGAGGGGAACTCGCCTGATTGTACGCAAGTTCAGATGGGGACGCATGGACAGAGCCCTGAAAAGCGGTTCAACTAGCCGTCCCGCGAGTCTTTCGCGTAGACACCTGAAGGGTGGGAGAAGCTCGGCGATCCACTCTTGCAACAGCCCTTGAAAGATTCGCCCACGAACCGATCAGCTACTTTTTGAAATGGTGTTGATCTGACGAAACAATTGTCTTGGAAAGACGCATTGGAAGAGTCAAAAAATCCCGAAGAAGTCGAAGCCCCTTTGGTGATCATTGGGTGGCGAGAGTGGGTTTCACTTCCCAACCTAGCGATCCCTTACATCAAGGCGAAGATCGACACCGGCGCCCGCTCGTCGAGTCTGCACGCATTCGATATCGAACGCTTCCGTGAGTCGGGTCGGTCGATGGTGCGATTCTCGGTGCACCCGATTCAGCGACGTGAAACGCTGGTCGTTCCTTGCCAAGCAGAAGTGCATGATGTGCGAAGCGTCCGTAGTTCCAGTGGACAAGCATCGGATCGAATTGTCATTCAAACACCAGTCCTTTGGATGGGAGAACAGTGGATCGTTGACCTGACGCTCGCGGATCGAACTGAAATGGGATTCAGGATGCTTGTCGGACGCGAGGCAATGCGTGGCCGAATGTTAGTGGATCCTGGCCGCTCCTATTTTGGCGGGCGCCCAAGAAAGAAAAAACGGCGGCGTGATTAGCTCTGCATACGCGAAACTGTCAGCAACGGAAATCGATTTCCGTCGTCGCTAGGTACACAACAGTCAATCGCTCCTTAAAGTCCGAATAACCAAGAGACCGATATGAAGTTGGCGATTCTATCTCGTTCCCCAAACTGCTACAGCACGCGGCGATTAAAAGAGGCTGCTCAAAAACGTGGGCACAACGTCAAAGTACTCGACACTCTGCGTTTCGCAATCGATCTTGAGAAGGGTGAACCGGACCTTTACTACCGATCAAAACAACTCAGCCACTACGATGCGATCATTCCCAGAATCGGCGCGTCAATCACCTACTTTGGCACAGCCGTCGTACGACAGTTCGAACAGATGGATGTGTTCACGGCAGCTTCGTCCAACGGAATCGGTAATTCACGTGACAAGCTCCGCTGTCTGCAGATTTTGAGTCGCCACCAAATCGGTATCCCGCAAACAGAATTCGTGCGGGAGAAACGCGACGTGCTTCCGGCGATTGAACGGGTCGGAGGTGTCCCGATCGTGATCAAGTTGCTGGAAGGAACCCAGGGAGTTGGTGTCATCCTTGCCGAAAGCGAGCATGTTGCTGCAGCGATCATAGAAACGCTTCAGAGCACTCGCCAAAACGTTCTGGTTCAAAAGTTTGTCGCCGAAAGCAAGGGGCGCGACATTCGTGCCTTCGTCGTTGGAGATCGCGTCGTGGCTGCCATGCGACGTGTTGCCCAGGGGCAAGAGTTTCGCAGCAACGTGCATCGTGGCGGGCGGACGGAACTCGTCGTCCTGGACGAAACTTACTGCGAAACGGCTGTGCGGTCGGCTCAGATCATGGGCTTACGCGTCGCTGGCGTTGATATGCTGGAAAGTGCCGACGGACCACAAGTGATGGAGGTCAACTCTTCACCAGGCCTGGAAGGCATAGAGACTTGCACGCAGCTGGACATTGCCGGCGCGATGATCGACTACATCGCCGCACAAGTCGATTTCCCCGAGGTCGACTTGCGTCAGCGGTTGGCGGTCAGCCGTGGCTACGGTGTTACCGAGATCTCGGTGCCAGACGGATCTGAGTTCATTGGCAAGTCCATTGATGAATCTGGACTCCCCGAGAAAGACATCAACGTTCTGACTCTGTACCGCGGATCTTCAGTGATTCCCAATCCGCGGCTAAAACGTACACTCGAGCCCAATGATCGCTTGCTGTGCTTTGGAAAGCTAGAGGCAATGCGTGGAATGGTCCCAGAGAAAACGCGGCGTAAACGAAGGCCCAAGGTCAACCAGCTGAAGACTGAAATTGATCCAGCCCGAACGTCAAACTAAACTCACGACGATGTCCTCGAATCCCAATCGCAGATCCATTGAAACCTGGCGTGGAAAAGAACTTCCGCGCGGCCAAAGCTCGGACGTGTTCCTGCCGGTCAGTGAAAGCTACAGCGGAATTTCTCTGCGAATCCCGATTCGCGTGATCCGCGGCAAAGAGGATGGCCCGGTCATCTTCATCACCGCCGCCCTGCATGGCGATGAGCTCAATGGAACCGGCGCGATCCGCGAGTTGATCTGTGATGAAACGGTGCAACTGAATCGGGGGACTCTGATTCTGGTTCCCATCCTAAATCTGTTGGCCTTTGATCGACATAGTCGCTATCTCCCCGACCGCAGAGACCTGAATCGTTGCTTTCCCGGATCGGCCGGTGGCAGTTTGGCGGGTCGGATTGCGAAACAAATATTCAGTGAGTTGGTTCGCCGCGCGGACCTTGGAATCGACTTGCACACGGCCTCGGTGAGACGGACGAACTACCCGAACATTCGTGCCGACATGGAGAACCCTGAAGCCCGCAAACTAGCGTTGGATTTCGGCTGCGAAGTCATCGTTGATGGTGCTGGCCCGAAAGGATCGCTGCGTCGTGAAGCCTGTCGCATCGGATGCCCCACAATCGTGCTCGAAGGCGGCGAAGTCTGGAAGGTCGAACCAGCAATCGTGGCGACGGCCGTTCGAGGTATCAAGAACATTTTGCGGTCTCACCGGATGATTGACGGCGAAGTGCTTCGACCAGAGAGGCAAGTTGTGATTGAGAAAACCAAATGGATCCGCGCAGAACGCGGAGGCTTTCTGCAATTTCACGTTCGACCTGGGCAAGCCGTTGAAAAGGACCAAGCGCTGGCAACCAACACGGACCTGCTTGGCCATCAGAACAGTTCACTGGTGGCACCGTTCAATGGAGTGGTGATTGGCATGACCACGCTGCCCGCGGTCAGTCCAGGCGAACCAGTGTGCAATATCGGCGAACTGCCTGACGATACGAGGCCATCTGAAATTCGCGATTCGCGATCGGAGACGCAGGGACTGGAGACCCGAACCGTCACGGATCTGGCCTCGAATGTCTTTGTCAAAAAGGTCGACGACGACCAATGAGAGAGGTTCCCCGAGAGACCCGGGCATTTTCGACCGGCGATTCACGGAACTTCCTTACTTCTCTCAAAAACAGGAGGATTGTTTTAAGGAAAAACGAAGAGTCCCCCGCATGTCCTTGTGTAAACCAATTCACATCTCAGCTCACAAGGCCGATCCCATGTCTTCCACAACCAATCGCACCGCAACCCTCCTCGCTTTGACCATCGCCGCCGTGCTGACCTGCTGCGTCTCCGCCTCAGCTCAAGGGCCAAATATCACGTGGCGATTCGGAATGAACGTGAGCCTGCGATCCAACGGTCCAGAGAAGGGGTTGATGATTCAATCCGTCGCACCTGGCTCCGCAGCGCAGCAAGCCGGACTTCAACCAGGAATGGTGATTCTGTCGGCGAACGGACGAAACTTTCACCAAGCACAGAATGACCATCACGCCATCGCAATGCTGCAGTCCTACGTCACACTCGGTGGCAGTGGCGGCGGCGTTCCAACGACTGCGACATTCAACTCGCCTGCCTATGGTGGCCCAACTGTTCAGTTGGTCGTTGTTCGACCTTGCGGAAGCATGATGCGGGTGCTGTGCCGCCCACACCATGTTGGTGGCGGAGGAGGCGGTGTCCCAACGGCATTCTAAGCTCCATCACATTGAAAACTCACCTTTTTCAAAATCTCGGACCGGCACTGGCCTGTCCGGGCTTTTTCCGTTCCTTTTCAGCAGCCAGTTGTGTGCTAATTTAGTCATCTCTGTCCACTGTTCCCTCGCCCCGATGGCAAGCGTCGATGACCGAAACAGATCCTGCTCCCGAGCCAAACGCAACCAAGAGCAGACGTCCACGCAAGTTGTCGTCACGCGTCACGATGCTGCTGAGACGCATTCACTTGTACGTGGGCCTGTTCTTGTTGCCATGGGTCTTCCTGTATGGCATTACCGGGGCGATGTTCAATCACTCGGGGTTGTTCCCTGAGTCTTCCATCGCAGAAGTGAGTTCTGACGCGCTTGCGGAAACCACCCTCGCGGACTTCCCCACAGCCAAGGGGCTAGCCGAGCAAGTGCTGGACGCGATTCGCGCGAAAAAACCCGCTGCGCAAATCGAACTGAATACCGGCCATGCTCCGGAATTCGCCAACGATGTGATGATGCAAATCTCCGACGCCGGCATCAAGCATGCCGTTCATGTCGATCCCATTGAAAAGTCTGCTTGGGTAGCTACTTTTCCAAAAGACGAAGAGTCCATCGAACCATTGTTGTCGGACGTTCGCAATGTGAAGTTGTCCCCAGACCCCTACGAAGCGGTGCAGAAATCGGTGCCGAAAATCCTTCAAGAGGCAGGTGTCGAGACGAAGAAGCCCCCGAAACCGATGGGCTGGTCCAAACTGAATTTCCTGGCAACGATCGATGGCGAGCCGGCCAGAGTGACCTACGTGCTACGTGATGGGCACGTCGATATCTCGAAGCACAAGAATCAAGACGGGATGACGCCTCGACACTTCTTTCTGCGTCTGCATACATCACACGGTCAGCCACCACATTGGAATGGGCGAATGTTCTGGTCGTTGTTTGTCGACGTGATGGCTTGTGCGATGGTGACTTGGGGTTTGACCGGATTGGTCATGTGGTGGCAGATCAAACGAACGCGAATGATCGGCGGTGTCGTCATCGCGATAAGTGTTGCAACAGCAGGATGGATGTACCTGAACATGCTCCAATTCTATGCAACCACAAAACTATAGTTTCGAGAACGTCCTAATTCGATACCGCTGCGAGATTCGATATCCGCAGCCAAACTGCTCTTTAGGAGAGCAGAGAAACGATCGTGTTGTGCAGCGGCTCGCTGGCAGTCACGCAGAACTTTGGATTCCAATCATCCATTTCGCCACCGTTGTAGGCCGTCAGTTGAGCGCCCGCTTCTCGAGCGATTACCGTTCCCGCGGCCGAATCCCATGCCGAAACATTGGTTGCCCAATATCCATCAAGACGTCCGGCGGCCACGTAACACATATTCAGGGCGCATGAACCCAATCGACGCAGCGATCGACAGCGTTCAAGAACTCGTACGAACCGTGCCACTTCAGGATCGCCACCTTGCACACCTGCGGGAAAACTACAAGCAAGAAGCGCGTTGCTCAGATCCTGACAATCACTCGCATGAATCGGCTGGTCGTTGCACTTGGCACCCATGCCATCGATTGCCGTGAACATCTCCCCGGCCACTGGATCGAAAATGACTCCCAATCGCATCTTTCCTGCTGCGTACAACCCGATCGAAACCGCAAAGGACTGTAGTCGATGCACATAGTTGATGGTGCCGTCAAGCGGATCAACGACCCAGCAGGGAGGCGCGTCCGGATCGCCTCTGCGGACGGAATCGATGGGGTCGTTCTCGCCTTCCTCTTCCCCAACAAACACGTAGTCAGAAAAGGCATCCAGCAAGATCGCGCGGATCGCTTTCTGTGAAGCGAGGTCGGCATCGGTAACGAGATCCTTCGGAGCTTTCTCGGAAACGACGCGACTATCCCGCCGAGACATCAGTTCGACCGCGCCTGCTCTGGCTGCTTCGATGGCGACTTGCAAGTGTTGTTCGTTCATCAAGTCAATGGGTCCGGGAGTTCGAAATCGCCTGTAAAATCGGTATCGGAACCTTCCAGTCCCGACTCGAGCGTCTTGAGTTCATCCAACCAAACACGGATATCGTTGGTGTACTCCGTCGCCATGTCCGAAAGAATCAGTTGCCGGTGGAAGGCCGCTGCACCTGTGTCGACGTGCTCCGCTGCTTCAGCACTCGGGAACCGTCGATTCGGATCCGGCGCGATCATTCCCAACAAGAACTTCATCAGCAACTCGTTACGAAGGACTTCTTTCGGCAGGATCTGATTCAACCGGGAAGGAAGCTCGCGTTTTGAGTGCAACAGATCTCGCAACTTGGCACCTTGGTCGAACGGATTCATACCGCTCAACAGTTCAATCAGAACATAGCCCAAACTCGCCAAATCGCTTCGCGGTGACGCTTCACGTTCCTCCAAGACTTCGGGGGCAGCGTACAACGGCGTGCATTCGCGTTCGCGAGGCGGCGTGATGTAGTCAATCGCCGATCCCATGTCGATCAACTTCGTGTGACCACTGCGTTTGAGCATGATATTGGACGGCTTGATGTCACCGTGCACGATCCCTTCACGATGAAGTGCTGCCAATGCTGCAAGGCATTCCCGCACAAGGGCTACTGCAATCCCCGCTTTGAAACGCGACTGTTCTGGTCCCTCGGTCAAAATCACTTCGTTGATGTACTTCCAGCGGCGCGAGCTGACGTGGCCTTCGAGCAAATGCAGACAGCGTGGCGACGTCAGTTGGCGAAGGTCATAACCGTCCACCCACTCCATCATCATGATGCGAATTCCATCGCGCTCAAAGAAATTCTGGACATCCAGAAGGTTGTCATGCTGAATCATCGCGATTCGCGCGGCGATTGCCGCGACACGTTTCATCGCTTCATTGTAGGCGCGCGGCCCAGTGTATCTTTCGGGCGAAAACACTTTCATCGCAACGGGCACGGTGAACCCATCGGTACCACGGTACTCCGTCAAGTAAACTTCACCCTGACCACCACGGCCGAGCAGTCGTAGCATGTGATGGTGGCCTGTCCAACTGACCTTGGCCGACTGAATCACACGCTGATATCGCCGAAGCAATTTGGGATCCGATTGGACCACTTCAGTGCCCTGTCTGGTGAGGGTTGGATTCGGCTCGAACCGGGTTGTTGAGTGCATTTTTTCTTTCTCGTCCATGATTGATCGAAATCGATAAGGGGGGTTCGTTGGTCAGTTGTGTCGCCAACCAATCCAACGAGAGAAGCCTTGGAATAACAAACTACTTCAACAAGCGATTGTTGGGCGTGGGAAGGGTAAGAACCAGGATGACACCATTGGTCAAAACCCACAAAACAGCCACTAGGCAAGAATACCCACCGCAAGCAGTTCTGCAAACGATGTGTCCCCCCTTATAGGCGCAGGTCGTAGCAGACAACCGCATCGTTTAATCGCAACACGATGCGTCCTTCGCTGAATGCGGGCGTACTACACGCGAGCGGCCCAGACTTGACAGCGTTTTTCTGCCAAAGCTTCTCTGACTCCGCCTGCCCATCGGTCTGCCTAGCAACATCCGCAAGTTTCAATTTCGAGCGAAGATCGTCGGCCGTGATCAACACTCCCTCGGAATCCACTTTCGCATCATAAACTTGCTCGAACTTCTCGCCGTCAGCGCGAACAGACAAGAGTCCCTCCCATCCATAGAACACCTGATTGCCAGCTGCAATCAACGACGTGTACTTGGGACTGGAGATCTTCAGCGTTTTTTGCCAGAGAGTCTCTCCGTCGCTCAAACGGACCTTTGCCAATCTCTTTTCGCCTTGAACGAAGACTGCATCGCCACGAACAACAGGACAAGATCCCGAGTCCGCAGCACCCTGGAATCGCCACGCCAGTTCGGGCTCTTTTGTCAGTGCATCCGCATGAAGTTGGAACGCACTCAAACCATTCTTTCGTGAGGCCCCGTAGGTCAACAACAAATCGCCAACAACGATTGGTGACGATTGGCCAGTCCCTGCTTTCAAGTCCCAGAGCTTCTCGCCGTCGGCGACACGATAGGCACGCGTCGTTCCTCCCGCGGTGTTGATGATCGCAACGGGACCGTTCGACGTGCTCCAAATTGCCGGGCTACTGTGGGATTGGTAGTCGAGTGGTGCCTGACCTTTCCAAAGTATCTTTCCATCTTTGGTGTCCAAAGCAACCAAGGGACCACAAGCAACCATTGCCCGATCTCCAACGACGACAAACGAGCTGGCGAAAAACTCATCGCGAAAATCGCCTGGCATTTTGGTCTCCCACAATACCTCGCCGGTCTCAGCATCGTAGCATCGCGCAGTTCGTTCTGCGCCAAGCAAGTAAACGCGACCGCCGGCAACACAGGGAGTGCCCGACTGTGTGAAACGTGTGTACTTCGATTCCAGCTGCTTGTCCCAAATCACTTCGCCACTCTTGAGGCCAACACATACCAAACGCTCTTCGAACTGAAAGGCCTTGGCTTGCCTTTCGTTTTCATCGCGACGTTTGACCTCGTATTCGGCATACTCCTCGTCAGTCATGCCGGTGCGTTTGTCGGGCGCCAACCAGGGAAACTTGGACTCTCCCTTTTCAACGCCTGCGACCTTGGTCTTGGTGTGAGAGTAGACGAAGACACGATCCCCACTGACGACTGGAGAACTCCAACCACCGCTGTTCCCACCAGGAAACGAATCCAGTCGCCATGCAGGCTTGATTCCCTCTGCCGGCAGCACATCAACGAGCCCTTCGGATTCGATGTAACCGGATCGCTGGGGACCTCGCCATTGTGGCCAATCCGCAGCAGCAGTGGACGCCGCGAACAGGATTGCCGTGATCGTGAGAATGCTTTGATTTCGATAATTCATGAAGGTGCTCGGTCGATGGAACCATGCTTGCTGTGTCGGTGCTAAGAAGCCCGGATTCTAACCGAATAGCCCAGGCAAAGTTGGCCTCAAAACTTGCGTTCTTGCACAGCATCCGAACCCAGGTGGGCTCGGCCTACTGCTAATGCAATCAGGATTCCTGCAGCAAAACCGCCGATGTGGGCCCACCACGCGACTCCGCCCGCCTGTCCGCCCGCCGAAGCCGAAATTCCGCTGAAAGTTTGGATCGCAAACCAAAGCCCAAGAAAGATCGGTGCAGGCACGATGATCAACTGCATGATCACGATCAACGGCAAAAGTGCCTGCACACGAGCATGTGGATACAGCCACGCATACGCTCCCATCACGCCGGCGATAGCCCCGCTAGCCCCGATCGTTGGCACCATGCTGGCGTCATCGGTGATGTAGTGCGCCAGGGCGGCGATGATTCCCGTGCACAGATACATCAGCAAATACCCGATGTGCCCCAAACGGTCCTCGACGTTGTCGCCAAACACATACAGGAACCACATGTTGCCTAGAAAATGCATCCACCCACCATGCAAAAACATGCAGGTCACGACCGTCAGCCAGGCAGGAATGACTGGTGGTGCGACCTGGTGCTCGATGACCTTTGATTCGACACCAAATTGAGTCTGAACGGCAACCTGGCGCCGAACGATCAACTGAGCCTCCGGATGCGTCAACCGCGCGGGAATCATCCCGTACTGTTCAACGATTTGGCTCCCCCGCTCGCCGGCTGCCAACTGCAACAGAAAGGCCAACGTGCAGGCACCGATGATCAGATAGGTGACCAAGGGAGTTGTGCGGCTGGGAATGTTGTCTCGAAGCGGAATCATGACAAAGGGATTATGGTATCAGGCTCACCTTCGACAACCCTCCCTTTTTTCACAGAGCCACCGAATGCGTATGTCTTCGCCAATGCTTCCTCAATGGACCTTTTGCCTGACCGCCGCTTGCTTTCTGTCGATGAACGCAACTGCAGATGAAAGCTATCCACTGCATGCGGACTCTCAGCGGCAGGCGGACGTGCCACAGGGAAAAGTAATCTCCTATCGATTCACCAACAGCAAAGTGTACCCAGGCACCGAACGCGACTATTTCGTTTACGTACCGGCGCAGTACAAAAAGGACACTCCGGCCGCATTGATGGTGTTTCAGGATGGGCGCAACTATGTCAACGAGAAGGGAACCTGGCGCGCACCAACGGTCTTCGACAATCTCATTCATCGAAAAGAAATGCCCGTCACGATCGGCGTCTTCATCAATCCGGGCGTCGTACCGGGTGGACAGAAAGCACAGGACCGATTCAATCGGAGCCTGGAGCATGACACCGTTAGCGATCAGTACGCGACGGTCGTGGTCGACGACATCTTGCGG
>JBGCGI010000171.1:0-106385 GCA_045110715.1 Rubripirellula sp. | reverse complement strand
GGTCGCTGGGGGGGACAATCGTTGGAGGAACTGACCAGCGCTAGTGTTTCGCTAACCAGCCAAGGGATGCAACTGAGCGCGGAACTTGCTGAAAGCGTTCGCCAACCCTCTGTATCGGTCCCAATGCCTATCAGGATCCATGGTGACGGACAGATTGTGTCGCTTTTGGAGACACTCTCACCCTGGTTGCCGGCTGAATTGCACGATGCAGAAGGGAACTTTCGCATGAGTGCTCAAGCGGAAGCTTCCAGCGTGACATCTCGGCTGACATCAGCGACGATTGAGTTGACCCAACCTCGCTTGGCCTATGGCCAGCGCTATTTCAGCCAGCCGAGCGCCAAGATTCTTTTCGACGGTGTGTACACGTGGCCTACCCAAGAACTGCAAGCCCGCTCATTCACCATCGCTGCCGATGCGTTTTCACTCGCCGCACAAGGCAAGGTGACACCAGGCGCAGGCGGCGAACAAGCCGGTCAAGAGATCGAGATGAAAGTTAAATGGCGGGCCAAACTGGAACGCATCCAAGGTTCCGTCCGCAAGCGTGTCGCGGCGCGACCGGCGCAAATACAACAAGTCGCGTATCGACCTGAAGCCGCCTTTCAAAGTGAAGACTGGCTCTTGATGGGTGACTGCGAAGGAGAGTTCGACATCTCGACGCAGGATCAGTCGACCGAGATCCAAACCACACTTAGCGGTACTGATTTCGCGATCGTGCAACCTCCCAAGGCGAGCGCAGCTTCGCAAACCGTTGGCCCCATGCCCAATCGCGCAGGCAATCGCTCGCCACAGGGAACAGCCAGAATCGTCTGGTCAGAGCCAAACCTTAAAGTCGACGGGCGAATCACGTACAACAAGTCGACCGGTGGAATCGCCGCAGACGCTGTTCAGATCGCTGGCGACTGGTTTGCCACGACGCTCACAGGTTCTGTCATCTGGAATGACACCGCAGGTGACGTCCAACTTCAAGGGCCCGCCCGTTTGAAAATGAGTGAGGTCGCCAATCGACTCTCCGCGCTCGCTGGCTTGCAGATTCAGGCCGAAGGTATTCAGGAAACGCCGCTTGAGATTCGAGTCTTGAGACGACCAGACGAATCAATCGCGATGAATGTGCTGGGCAACATCGGCTGGGAAACCGCCCATGTCGCAGGCGTCAATGCAGGGCGCGCATCCGTTCCCTTTCGTCTGACCGAAGACACCTTTGCCGTTTCGCCATCACCAATCCAGGTCGAACAGGGATTCATCAACATGGCAGGCCAGATTCACTATCGGCCCGGTCCAATTTGGATGCAGGTCGACGGAGCAGTCGCCGAATCAGTGCAACTGACACCTCAGATGACCAACCGCTGGCTAAAGTACTTGGCCCCACTCGCAGCTGAGACCACGCAGATTAGTGGAACGATTGGTGGAGCCATCGAAGAATCGGTGATCGTGTTCGACGATCCCTCACGAAGCCGAATCACCGGGCGGCTGAACATTGGTGGAATCCAAATGGCGGCTGGTCCAATCGCGGACCAACTCCTCGGCGGAATCGATCAGCTGAAATCGATCACTCAGGTGCTCGGATCTCAACCAACGAGAGCCACTGGCCGAACGTTGATCACCATGCCACCGCAGGCAGTGGACTTCTCATTAGACCGCGGAATCGTGAACCATGAGAGGCTATTCTTCGAGGTGGATCGAGCAAGAATCATCACCAGCGGCCAAGTCGCCCTTGATGGACGGTTGAACATGATTGCCC
Organism: Rubripirellula sp.; assembly: GCA_045110715.1. GTDB lineage: Bacteria > Planctomycetota > Planctomycetia > Pirellulales > Pirellulaceae > Rubripirellula. Next base: position 104,647 of record JBGCGI010000171.1, on the reverse strand, counting down.
AAATCCCTCTGGAAGAAACTTGGCTCGGCCCCAATTTGAAAGGGATGGCAGGTCAACCGATCACTCTGCCAATCGATGGAACCCTGTCGCGACCAAGCCTCGATTCATCAGGAGTCGCCCAAGTTGCAAAGCAACTGGGCTCGCAAGCGATCCAGTCGGCCGCCGAGAATATCTTCCAAAAACAGTTCAACCGCGTGTTGGACAAGACTTTTGGGCGATAAAACGGCAACCTCAAACGAATGAACAAGACTCAGCGGATCAAGCTAGAATAGGGGCCCTCCCCATCCCCACCTGATCCTGCTCGTCCGAGTCAATCTATGCTTCTCTTCGAGACGCGTTTTCAAACCATCCGTGCGATCGCGCACTGCCTGATACTACTCGTCGCAATTCCGAGCGTTGGGGCCAATGAGAATTGGCCAATGTGGCGATTCGATGCGACCCGTTCCGCAGCCTCAAGCAACCAGCTGCCGCAGCAATTGCACCCGCTATGGACGCAAGAGCTTTCGCAGCGCAAGCAGGCTTGGGACGATCCATTGAACTTGGACTTGATGACTTACGACCGGGTCTTCGAGCCGATCGTGATGGACGGTCGTCTGATGGTGGGCTTCAACGACCAGAACAAACTGGTCGCATTCGACACAAAAACCGGAAACAAGCTGTGGACGGTTTACACCGAAGCGCCGGTGCGTTTGCCACCGGCAGGATGGCAAGATCGCGTCTTCTTTTGCTGCGACGATGGCTTTCTGTACTGCGTTGAAGTTGCCAGCGGGAAACTGCTTTGGAAGTTCAGTGGCGCTCCCAACTCGCAACACGCGTTGGGCAACCAACGTCTGACATCGGCTTGGCCGGCCCGAGGCGGTCCCGTCGTTCGCGAAAACCGCGTGTACTTCGCCGCCAGCATTTGGCCGTTCATGGGAACGTTTTTGTATGCATTGGATGTCGAAACTGGATCCGTCGCTTGGATCAACGACAGCACGGGCGCGCAGTACATCAAGCAACCACACAGTGCTCCCTCCTTCGCTGGCGTTGCACCTCAAGGAGCGTTGGTCGCGACCAAAAACATCTTGCTGGTGCCCGGCGGTCGTTCCGTGCCTGCTGCCTTCGATCGTCACAGCGGCGAGTTTCGGTACTTTGAAATCAATGCCGGTGGCAAGGGAACCGGCGGTTCGTTCGTCACTGCGGATGAACAGCATTTCTATGTTCACACGAGACGCAAAGGAACGCGAGCTTTCAAGTTGAGCGATGGTGTCAAAACAGCGTTCATGCCCAGCGAACCGGTCCTGCATGAAGATCGCATCTACTCCGCCGAAACCGAATCTGATCAGACGGTCGTGCGCGCTTACGGTGCTGATCAAGCTAAGTTATGGGAGATCCCTGCCGATGGAACCGGTGATCTGATTCTGGTCGATTCTCACTTGATCGCCGCAGGACGGAATTCCATTCAAGTGATTCGATTGCCAAGCAAAGATCGGCCGGCGCAGATCGTCAAGGCGATTCCTGTCGATGAGGCCGTTGAACGACTGATCGTTGCAGATAAGAAACTGTTTGCTGTCACCATCAGCGGTAAGATCACGGCATTTGGCGAACAATCCGATGCACAAGCAGCGAAGAAGAGAAGCAACCAACAACCACTGGCTGCTTCGGACGAGTCCATCGAAATCGCAACGGAACTATTGGCGACCGGAGAAGCAGAGGGCTACGCGTTTTGGTTCGGCAAGTCGGATTCAGTGATCGCTCAAGCGTTGGCAAAGCTGTCTCCCTTTCAACAGTTCGCAATCGTCGACCCCAGCACGGACGTGATCGACACCGTGCGATCCAAACTTGACGCAGCGCGTCGTTACGGGCCGATCAGTGTTCACCACGGCGATCCCAAATCGTTCAAAGCGCCCCAGCACGTCGCCAACATGGTCTTCCTGGAAGAAAACGATGCCACCGCAACAGATGTCAGTATCGCACAAGCCTACCAATCGGTTCGCCCGTTTGGCGGCGTGCTTCACGTGCTGACGAAGCGCAACACCTCCGAGATGGCAAGCCGTATCAAGGCGATGAATTTGGAGCAAGCAAAAGTGCAGGTCTCCGCGCATGGTGTAATCGTTCAGCGAGTCGGTGCTTTGCCAGGAGCGGCCGATTGGACGCATCAATATGGAGATGTCGCCAATACGATCAAGTCGAATGATCAACGCGTCAAGCTTCCTCTTGGTGTGCTGTGGTTCGGTGGCAGCAGCAACATGGACGTGCTGCCGCGACATGGACACGGCCCGCCCGAACAGGTGATCGGCGGTCGCTTATTCATCCAAGGCATGAATAGTCTGAGCGCGCGGGACGTCTACACTGGCCGCGTGCTTTGGAAACGCGAGTTCGCCGATCTGGGTACTTTCGATGTCTACTACGACAAGACATTCGATGACACTCCTCTGGATCCGAAGTACAACCAAGTCCATATCCCCGGGGCGAACGGTCGAGGCACGAACTATGTCGCCACCGAAGACCGTGTGTACTTGGTCGAAGGAAGCGTATGCCACGTGCTTGACCCGGCAACTGGCAAGTCACTCGATGACATTCGTCTGCCCAACCAAAAAGGAGATCCACGTAAGGAGTGGGGCTATGTCGGAGTCTACAAGGATGTGTTGATCGCTGGGTTTGGGTTTGCAAAGTACCGAGAGCGACAAAGCCTCGCTTTCGAGTCGGACAAAGAGCTGAAGGCATCTCGTGCTGGTTTCGGTTCCAAGAGCTTCGACCGCGCTGCCAGTATCGGATTGATTGGTTTTGACCGGCGAAGCGGGAAAGTGCTCTGGCAAGTCGATGCGAACCATTCCTTTTGGCACAACGGAATTGTCGCAGGAGGTGATCAAGTCTACTGCCTCGATCGAAATCCGGCGCAGATCGAAGAGGCGTTGCGCCGACGCGGAAAATCGCGGCCTGAGACCTATCGGATCCTTGCTTTGAACTATCGCACGGGCAAAATCCATTGGGAAACGAACGACGATATTTTCGGCACTTGGCTTAGCTACTCGCCGCAGCACGATGTGCTGCTGCAAGCAGGATCAGCGGCAAGCGATCGGCTCTATGGTGAATCCGATCGCGGCATGTCGATTCACTCTGCCGACGATGGATCAGTCAGATGGAAGAACAAATCGGTGAAGTATGCAGGACCATGCATCCTGCACAATGACTTGATCATCACCAACACCAACTCGTACGCGGAATCGGCTGGTGCTTTCAACGTGCTGACTGGAAAGCAGAAGCTCGTTCCCCATCCGCTGACCGGGAAAATGCAGCCTTGGAAACTGACGCGGGCCTACGGGTGCAACAGCATCATTGCGAGCGAAAACATGCTGACTTTCCGATCGGGAGCAGCAGGATATTACGATCTCCTGACCAACGCAGGCACTGGCAACCTGGGCGGTTTCAAATCTGGCTGCACGTCCAATCTGGTTGTTGCCGGTGGTGTACTGAACGCACCGGACTACACACGCACCTGCAGTTGTGCGTACCAAAATCAAACTTCCTTGGCGCTCGTGCACATGCCGGATGTAGAACTCTGGAGCGTGAACTCGGCTGCCGCAGTGACTTCCGATAACAACCGGATCAGTAGTTTGGGTCTCAACTTTGGCGCCCCCGGTGACCGGCGCGATGCCAATGGCCGACTCTGGCTCGAGTATCCCGTCAGCGCGGGGCCGTCCCCGCCGATCTCGATTGAGATGAACGAAGACGCCAGTGTCTTCCAATCTCATTCTTCCGCTGTGCCAGGCGAACTCTCTTGGGTCTATGCATCGGGCCTCAAGAACCTCACCGAGCTGCGGGTCGACCTCCAGCTTCAAGAACCGTCTATCAATCGCGGCGGCATTCCCATTGACCATGCGAGCGACGATGCCGAGGAGAATGAACAAGGCGAGGTCAATCTTGGTAGCACGGACCTGGAGCTGATCGATGACGGCGGGACTCAGTTGGTTGGCATGCGATTCAACAACATCGACTTGCCTAGCGACAGCATTATCAAGAGTGCTCACGTTCAGTTCACTTGCGATGAAACGTCCAAGCAAGCAACGTCGCTTATCATTGCTGGCGAAGACACCGGCAATGCAAAACGATTCGCCAGTGAACGACATGATCTGTCGTCACGCACGCTGACTTCGACTGAAATTGGCTGGAGCCCTCCTCCCTGGGCAAAAATCGGGGAATCGAAAGCTGCTCACCGAACGCCAAATCTTGCGCCTATCATTCAGTCGATCCTATCCCGACCCGACTGGAAGCCAGGCAATTCGTTGGCATTGTTGATCAGCGGATCCGGAAAACGGGTCGCCTCCTCTTGGAAAAAGGGAGACAAGCGAGCAGCCAAACTGATCATTGAGGCCGACCGACCGACAATCGCAATTCCGAATCAAAAGCCGGTCAAGTATCAAGTGCGGCTGCTGTTTGGACGGCCTCGATCGACGACGCGCGAACATGTCTTCGATGTCTATGCACAAGACAAACCGATCGCAACGGATGTCGCGCTCGACTCGGATCATCCAACTGCCATCATCGAACAAGAAGTATCGATCTCAAAATCCTTGCATCTGCGACTGGTTGCCAAACAGGGTGAGCCAGTGCTGTCCGGAATCGAGTTCGTGCGAATCGAAGAAGAATCACCCACACCCAGTCGACAGCCTAAACGATGAAACAAGCACATTCCCCCATTCTCATCACTGCGTGCCTGAGCCTATCGTTCGGTGCGATCGCGGTCGCTTGCAACGTGCCTGTCTTCCGATATGCCTTGGAGCGTTGGCCTGCCGACAAGTACGAAGTGATCGTCCTGCATCATGAGATACTTCGGGACGCGGACTTGGAACGCATCAAGAGAATTCGGTTTGAGCAGCAGAAAGCGACGGCTGCCAACTTCAATCTGCGTGTGATCGACATCGCGCAGACGGACGACGCCTTCCTCACCGAACTTTGGAGTGTTCATTCGAAAGCACAACAGCCTTTGTTGGCCGTGCTCTATCCACAGAATGCTCGGGAAGTTCCTGACCGAGTCGTCAGTGTGGTTCCGTTTGATGAACAAGCTACGAATGACCTCGCCGACTCTCCTCTACGCCAGAAACTCGCCAAGCAACTTCTCAGCGGGGACTCAGCGGTTTGGATTTTCGTCCCTTGCGGCAACAAAGACCAGGATGACGCTGCTCGCAGGACTCTGACGGAGCAGGTCCAGCGAAACGAAGACAGTCTCGAACTGCCACCTCAAGACGAAATCGAGAAGGACGAGTTCTACCGCGAAGAAAACCCAATCGAATTAAAAATTGGCTTCTCGATCATCACGCTCGACCGCAAGGATCCTCGCGAACAGTTGCTACTTCAGATGTTGTTGGGAAGTGAATCCGACCTGGAAGACATCGATCAACCGATGGCATTTCCCGTGATTGGACGCGGCCGCGTGTTGTATGGACTTGTCGGCAAAGGAATCTTCGCCGACACCGTTGCCATGGCTTCTCGTTTCGTGGTCGGTCCGTGCTCCTGTCAGGTCAAGGATCAGAATCCTGGCTTTGACCTAATGCTGTCGGTCGACTGGGACAAGGAATTGGGTGGAGCCGTGATCAGCAAGCCGTCAACGGAAAAATCATCCAAGCCGGTTCTGATTGAAATCCCAACCGGAAAGTAGCCCCTGAAGTTGGTCTCGCGCCCAGACGCTCGCGGACCTTGTCCGCCCGATCGATCGTTCAGCCGAGACGCGAGTTACACGCCGTCGTACTCGCCCTGAGAGACCAATCGCTCAATCAGTCTTGGCAACACTTCGCCGGCCTTCCCTTCGTACCAAAGGTCTGCCTGCACTGGTTGCGGATCGACGGCGATGATTGTGGCACCCGCATCCTTCGCCTCGATCGGAAGCATGGCGGCAGGCAGCACCACACCACTGCACCCAACTTGGATCAAGCAGTCGCAGTCACGTACGGCCTGCCACGCCATTGCCCAGTCTGGCTCCGCCATCGAATCACCGAACAGCACCACCTTGGGCCGATGAATGCCTCGCCATCCAACTCCCAGCCAAGATCGAATCGCCCACAGCAGCCGAAACAAACTCAGTCGACTATGCCTCGATCGTTCCACACGATCGGCAATGTTCGCAAATTGATTTCGCGAAAGAAGATTTCGAAATCGTCCTTTCAACGAGACCACTTCAAAAAGGCTTCCGTGGATTTCATGAACAACCGTGTTGCCCGCCAACTGATGCAACCCGTCCACGTTCTGAGTCACGACGGTCACTCGCGTGTGATGTTCCAATTGCTCGACCGCTAAATGCCCTGCGTTGGGCCGGGCAGCCGCAATCGGCTGAATCACTTCGTAGACAAACTCGCTCATTGCGCGAGGTCTTCGGAACACTGTTTTGAAGATTCCTTTCCAACTGGCAAACTCTTCGATCGGAAACCTCTTCCAAAAGCCATCGTCATCACGAAAAGTTGGAATGCCACTCTCGGCCGACATTCCAGCACCGGTAAATACGACAACGTGCTCGGATTCCCGAATCACATCAGCCAGCTGTGCGATGGAGGTTGTACGCATATTGAGCTCCAAAAAGCGAGAGATATAGCGATCGTCAATGCGTATTCGACATCTCCGAGGCGATCTTGGTTCGCGATTCACGCCCGACAAGTTTGACCAACCACGATCCCGTTCTGGCTATACTCGGCGGACAAAAGAATTTCGAGATTTAAATTGGAGAACCCGTGCCGATGCCTTACCGGTTGCTGTTGATTTGGCTCTGTGGCCTCGTGGTCGCCAACGGACAAGACTACGACCCTACCATCGTGCAGTCCCTTCGCCGTGATGCGATCGCAAAGGGAAATCCAGCTCGCGGCGCGGTCCTGTACGCAGCCCCTACCAGTGCCTGCCTGTCTTGCCACAAGGTTGGCGAGCATGGTGGAACGGTTGGCCCCGACCTTTCATTGGTGGGCGCCAAGCAATCCATCGATCACATCGTCGAGTCGCTGCTGTGGCCAAAGCGTACGGTTGCCGAACCCTACAAGGCAATCGCCGTACTGACGACCGATGGCCAGGTCATCCGCGGATATCCGATCAATGAAACAGACGAACAGCTGGATCTCAAGGATTCCGCGACTGGCAAGCCACGTACGATCGCGCAGGATGACATCGAGGACGTCAAACAACTCGGGTCTCTGATGCCCGAAGGCCTGATGGCGACGATGTCTCAGCAAGACAAGTTTGACGTGATCGCGTTCTTGGCTGACTTAGGAAAGCACAAGGTACTTCGTCTCGCCTCCATCGATTCGCTTCTGAAGCATGCGCATGGGCACCATCCGGCTACCTTTGCGATGCCTCGTGATCCCTTGGAACCCAAGAACTGGCCGAACTGGCAAGCTCACGTCAATCGCGATCGAATCTACGACTTCTATGCGAAACAGGCTCGGCATTTTCGCGATGTCAATCCGCGTCCTCATTTGTTGGCGGAGTATCCGGGCTTGGACGGCGGAACCGAAGGACACTGGGGCAACCAGAGTGAACCAACTTGGGCCGATGGACGTTGGAACGAAACGGATCTGGGCAGCCTGCTCTCAGGTGTCTTTCACGGCGATGGAGTTCACGTCGCGCGCGCGGTGTGTGTCCGACTCGGTGACGGTGAGACGCAATTGTCGGCTTGCTTTGATCCCGACACGCTGAGTTACCGTCGTGTTTGGTCAGGAGGGTTTCTCAAGTTCACCTCGGTACGCCACGGATTCATGAACGGTCTGAACCAAGATGGTCCCAGCATCAAAATTCCAAAGCGAGAACTCCCTTTCGATGACAAGCTGCCGAAACAGTACTTGGGCTTTCATCGAAACGGAGAACGGGTGCTGTTTTCATACCGAGTCGGCGACACCGAGTATCTCGATGCACCGTCGGTTGTCGATGGTGCGTTTCGCAGCGTCATCGCACCCCGCGATCAGCACCCGGATCGTGAATTACTTTCCGGGGGCGCCCCTCAATGGCCGCAGCAGATTGCAGCCACCTGTTCACTCGGATCGGGCGCTCCCTACGCGACCGACACGATCGGTTTGCCAACCAACAACCCCTGGCAGGCTCTGGTGTATTGCGGCGATCACGGCTTTCTTTCTGACGGTTCGGTCATTTTGTGCACCATGCAGGGCGACGTCTGGCGAGCTACCGGCGTGGACAACAATCTCAATGACGTTCGTTGGCGACGAATTGCTTCTGGCCTGCACCAACCACTGGGGATGTCCGTTCACGACGATCAAATCTATGTCATTGGACGCAATCAACTCACTCATCTTCAGGATGTGAATCAAGACGGTGAAATCGATTTCTATCAGTGCTTTAGCCAAGCACTCGTCACCTCAAAGTCGGGACATGATTTCACCTGCGGACTTTGGCGCGATGACGAAGGTCGGTTCTACACCGTCAGCGGCAAAGAAGGCGTGATGCGAATTTCCGCTGACGGGCAATCCGCGGAAATTTTGGCCAACGGCCTGCGAAACTCCGATGGCTTGGGGCTAACGCCGGACGGACTGGTAACGATTCCAAGCAGCGAGGGCGACTGGATGCCCGCGTCCATGATTGCAGCGGTCCGCCCGGACGGTCCGGTTTTGAACCGACTGCCTGGATCAAGTCCTGACACGCGAAGCACACCGTTCTTTGGTCGGCCCGGAACCGGGCGTACTCAACCGCCTGAGTTGCCCATGCTGTATCTGCCTCGCGGGATCGACAATTCCAGTGGTGGCCAGGCCTTTGTCGACGGCGAGCAATGGGGCCCCATGCAGGGAAGTCTCGTTCACACCTCGTTTGGTGCCGGAACCGCCTTCATTGTGCTTCGAGATGAGTTCGATGGTTGGATTCAGGGCGCGGCCGTGCCCCTGAACGTTGACTTCAACTCGGGAAGCCATCGGGCCAAGTTCAGCCCTACCGATGGACAGCTCTACGTTTCAGGCATGACTGGCTGGGGGACTTACACGCCCGAAGATGGTTGCCTGCATCGCGTACGCTTCACCGGCGGAGGTACAGCACTGCCAGTCGGCTTTCACGTGCATCAAAATGGCGTGCGCGTGTCGTTCTCTGAGCAGCTCGATCCAACGATCGCCGAGAAAGCGAGCCACCACTTCGCGCAGTCCTGGAATTACCGCTACAGCGGATCGTACGGTTCGCCCGAGTACTCAGCGCGTCAGCTCGGCCTGCGAGGACACGATGTCCTGACGATCGAAACAGCGACAGTTCAACCAGACGGCAAGAGTCTCTTCCTGGAGATTCCGGATCTGCAACTCACGAATCAATTGCATTTGTTAATCAAATGCTCGGCGGAAGTCGAACACGACCTGTTCGTGACGGTCAATCACATGGACGCGCCCATGAAGGACATTCCGGGATACGTGGCTCGCGACAAAGCGATCCTGCCGCATCCAATTTTGTCTGACTTGAGTCGCCCGCTGCGTACCAAAAGAAACCCGCACATCAAAAAGATTCAGCAGGCTCGAGCGATCACCATCGAGGCGGCTAAGAATCTACAGTTCGATCAAACCGAATTGCGTGCGCGGGCTGGCGAGCCGATTCGTTTGACGTTCAATAATCCGGACGCGGTCCCACACAACTGGGCGCTCTTGAAACCCGGGACCCTGCAGTCCGTTGGCAAAAAAACCAACCAGCTGATTAGCGACCCGAATGCTGCCGCCAATCATTACATCCCAAAGACGGATGATGTACTGGCCTACACCGATGTGGTCGAGCCATTCGCAAACTTCACGATCTACTTCCAGGCACCGACTACTCCTGGCCGATATCCCTATCTCTGTACGTTCCCTGGCCACTGGATGGTGATGAACGGCACATTGATCGTGGAGTAGCCCTACTCATGCAAGCAGCAAGATCATGAAACCCGTCTTTCTTTTACTAGCACTTTGGATCGCCGCTCCTTGTTCGGCGCAATCACGGGTCTCGATCGCGGTGGTGGATGCGGATTCCAACAAACCGATCCCAGCGCGACTGTATCTGACGGCAGAAGACGGAACAGCACACTTCTTTCAGTCGGAGTCCAACGAAGGAACCGCGTTCAAGTACGAGAAACAGAACTGGATCAATCAAAGATCGACCGAATACCATACGACCATTTCCGCACACCGATGCTCCGCCAAGGTTCCACCGGGAACGTACAACCTGATCGTCGAGCGTGGAAAAACCTACTTTCCACATCAGCAAATCATCAAGGTCAGCGATCAAGACTTGATGGTTCCACCGATTCAACTGAAACGTTGGTTTGACGCTGCGAAGCTGGGATGGTACTCCGGTGACACTCACATTCATCGTGAACTGGCTGAGCTTCGCAATGTCGTGATGGCAGAGGATCTGAATGTCGTTTTCCCTCTTACCAACTGGGTAACGATTTCCGATACGCCTCCATCGGCCGGAGACAAAAACCTTGATGCTGACTTGCCCAACGAATTGATCCGTGTCGATGACCAACACGTGATTTGGCCGCGCAGCACGGAATACGAGATCTTCACCACCAATCAACAGCGCCATACTTTGGGTGCCTTGTTCGTGCTGGGGCACCAAGGCCCACTTGAGCAAACCGTGCCGCCATGGAAACCAGTCATCGATGCCGCGCGGGCTGCTGATCCGACGGTGCTGTTCGATATGGATAAACTGGCTTGGCCATTTGCAATGACCCTGCCTGTGATCGCGCCCGACGCGACTTATGAATTGGCTAACAATCACATGTGGCGAACCGATTTTGCTTTTCGCAAATGGTACACGCCGACTCCTTCCTACATGGCACCCCCTTTCGGAGACGTCGAAGGTGGCGAGAGCCAGTGGATCGACTTTACCTTGGGCATGTACTACACACTCTTGAATTGTGGGTTTCGAATGCCACCCTCGGCAGGAACCGCCAATGGCGTTCATCCCGTTCCGGCTGGATTCGGCCGCGTCTATGTGCACCTTCCTGATGGCTTCAACTACCAACAGTGGAAGAAAGGCCTGCATCAAGGTCGATCCTTCGTCACAACGGGACCAATGTTGCTGGCGACTGCCGACCACAAGCACTCGGGGCATGTCTTCAAGTCGGGCTCCGACGAACCACTTGAAATCCCGGTTCATCTAGAAGTCACCTCCGAGCACCCGATCTCCTTCGCAGAGATCCTCATCAACGGCAGTCCAGAACAGCTACTCCGCGTTCGCTCGAAAAAGACGGAGGCAGGCGCCTACCATGCAGTGATTGATCACACCATCACTCCGACACGAAGCGGTTGGTTCGCTGTCCGATGTTTCGAGGATCGGCCAGGTGGGCGAGTTCGCTTCGCGCACACCGCTCCCTGGTACGTGGAAATGGATGAGCAACCCGTGCAGATTTCGCGGGATGAGCGAGACTATCTCGTGTCGCGGATGACGAACGAAATACAGCGCAGTCGGGGTGTGGTTTCGGAAGCAGGCATCGCGGAATACGAGCAAGCCCTGGAATTTTATCGTGCGCTGCCAGTTTTCGACGATGCCGATGATGTCGCCAGAGTGGGGCGACCGCTCGACGAACCGACAAAGCAGCGTTGGCTTCGCAACATGATTGTGGATCATCGACTGACTCCTAGCGAACTGCGAAGTGCGACCGGAATGTCAGTCGAGCAGGCGCAGAAGGCGGTCAATCAAATCGCTCCAGTTTCCAAGACTTCTGCCAAACCGAAACTAAGGATCATGCCCTATCCCGGCGGGCGTCATCCAAGACTTGGATTCCTTGACGGGGCGATCGATCCGCAACGCGAAACAAAGATCAGTGTATTCCCACCCTGGCAGGATGCCGGATACGCAGTGATCGATGTGCCCGAAGCGATCTTCTCGAACCTTGGTTTGACCTACCTTGCACACACTCATGTTCCAACGTTATGGAGCGAACAGTCGATCGAGCTGGACCGCCTGGAATGGAAAGACACGAACATTGGTTTCTCCATCGAACGCAAATTGCCCAACGACATTTCCTTTGGCAGCCGGGTTCAAATTTTGGGCGATGCAGTTGCAATGGAGATGTGGTTGACCAACGGCACCGATCAACCACTCTCGGGCCTTCGATCTCAAGTTTGCGTGATGTTGAAAGGCATGCGAGAATTCAATTCGCGGCGCAAGCACGAACATCTGATCGACGGTCCCTTCATCGCCATCCGGTCAGATCGAGCCAACCGCTGGGTCATCACTGCCTGGACTCCCAACAACCGTGCCTGGGACAACCCACCAGTGCCCTGTATTCATTCAGATCCAATTTTCCCCGACTGCAGACCGGGCGAGACGGTAAAGGTCAAAGGTGGACTTTGGTTCTACGAGGGCGACAACATCAACGAAGAAATCGCCAAACTCAGAACCCAGCTTCCTTAGCCCATCGTTTTCGATCACGGCAACGAAGGCAGCGACTGCTAGTCGAACAACGGCTGCGTCATCGAGTCGCTTGGTGCTTTGACCCGTTTCTTGGCCTTCCGTTTCTTGGTCGCTCGCGACTTGGTCGTTGGCGCACTCACCTTGGGTTCTTCCGCCCCAGTGAGTTTGTCGCCGACATCAACGCTCTTCAAGCGTTTCCGCCCCAGCTTCGCGTAGTCCTTCGAGAGTTCATAACTCAAGAACTGACGCCCCAGCTTCTTGGCAACGGTAACCGTCGTCGAACTTCCCGAAAACGGATCCAATACGATGTCATCGGGATTCGAACAAGCCTTGATGATTCGCCCGATGAGCTGCTCTGGCATTTGGCAGCCGTGAAAACCTGCGCGTTCTTTGAAGGTGCCAGCGACACGAGGAAAGTACCACGTGTCTTCATCGGAGTTGAAACCTTCCTCACAGTCTTGCGGACGAAGGATCCAAGTGTCATCGGGCGTGCGGCCCGCCGGGTTGGCACGGCTATCGTTGTAAACCAACTGACGCGCCGACGGGACGGCAATCGCATCACGGTTGAACGTGAAGTGCTTGGGGTCCTTCACAAAGTAAAACAGATGAGCGTGAGAACGCGTGAACTTGGATTTGCAATGCACGCCGAACGTGTAGTACCACACCACCCAATTGCGAGTATGAAACCCCAGTTTCTGAGCCTCGATTTTCAGTTCAGCTGCATACTCATCGCCAATCGCCAGCCAAAACGTTCCGTCGGCAGCCAACACCCGATGGACTTCCTGCATCCAATTGCTTGACCACTCGAGGTACTTCTCCGAATCCAACCGATCATCGTACTCATCGTATTCGTACCCGATGTTGAACGGAGGGTCGGCGAAGGCCAGCTGAATCGACTCCGCAGGCAATTTCTTCATCCCCGAAATGCAATCGCGGTGATGAATTTTTCCGAGCCGATCTTGCAGCGTCTTCACCATTGAATTTTCTCCATCCCTCAACAATCTTTGTAAGGCCAATGTTGTACGATACGACACCTCGTTTCGTCACCAAGGCCATTTCTTGAACTCTGATTCCCCATGAAAACACCGCTAACTGGCCTGATCGCCGCTACTGTCACCCCACTTGGTGACGATGGATCTTTGCAGCTAGACGCGATTGGACCGATGATTGATCAGCTGATCGCTTCTGGGGTCAACGGGATCTACGTCTGCGGCAGCACTGGCGAAGGGATGTCCTTGACCAGCCAAGAGCGCAAACTGGTCGTCGAAGCGAGCGTCCAGGCTGTGGGAGGGCGGATCCCCGTCATTGTTCAAGTTGGACACAATAGTTTGGCGGAAGCTATCGACCTCGCTCGCCATGCCGGGCAAGCCGGTGCGGACATCATTTCTGCAACCTGCCCCTCGTACTTCAAAGTCAATCACCATCAAGTGCTGGCACAGTGCATGCGGCAGATCGCGACCACAACAGACCTGCCGTTCTACTACTACCACATTCCTGCTTTGACCGATTCGCGAGTCGACGTGATGGCCTTCCTCGCAGCTGCTGGTGAGATCCCCAATTTTGCGGGCATGAAGTACACCGCGACCGCGTTGCATGAATTCCAAAGTTGCCAGCGATTCGATGACGGACGATACGACATCGTATGGGGATGTGATGAAATGTTACTGGCCGCGTGGTCGACGGGTGCCAAAGCCGCAATCGGCAGCACTTACAACATCGCGGCTCCTCTATACCAGCGAGTCATCGACGCGATTGAGTCGGGTGATTTCGAAACAGCTCGCGCAGCCCAGTTCCAATCCGTCACGACGATCGAAATCATGAAACAGTATTCTTTTCATTCCGCCTTGAAGGCGGTCATGGGAATGCTGGGAATGCCAGGCGGACCGTGCCGGTTGCCTTTGACGGACCTTGACGATCACGAGACCCAAACGCTTCGAGAACAACTTGAAGAAGTCAACTTTTTCGAGTGGTGCGGTCATCCCAAACAATCAAACGGTCAGGCATCATGATCAATCGTGTTTTGTTGCTGGTAGTTGTGCTAACGAGCACTGCGTGCGCACAAGACGCTCCAACGCAATTGAATTGGAGCGAGTTACCAGCCCTACCAAATGCACTCGGAGTGGCAGGTCCGTTTTGCGGTGTTCACCAGGACGCTTTGATCGTCGCTGGCGGCGCCAACTTCCCCAAACCCATCTGGGAAACCAACAAAGTCTGGCACGACACGGTCCATGTGTTGACCGAGCAAAACGGATCGTTCCGTTGGCGGACCGGTGGCGAGCTGCCAACACCAATCGCCTATGGGGCAGCCGTTTCCCTCGATGAAGGCGTTCTTTGCATGGGGGGAAATGACGGCAATGATACTTTCGACCGGGTGTTCTTGCTGAAACTTGATCGAACATCAAGACAAATTGCGATCGAGAATTGGCCGTCATTACCGCTGCCCTGCGCCTACGGATCGGCCACTCGGATCGGTGATGTTGTCTACCTAGCAGGTGGCCAAAGTGGCAACGCTCTGGACACGGCAATGAATAACCTGTGGGCGTTGGATCTGTCCAAACGCAGCTCCCCGAACACCTTTCAATGGCAAGAGCTTGAGCCGATTCCGGGCCCGTCACGTGCGTTCAATCTAACGATCGCGGTGGAAGATTCGGTCTTCGTCGTCAGCGGACGGCATCAGGACCAAGAGCAGATTCAGTTTCTGCGCGACCTTTGGCGGTACACGCCTGCAACAAAGTCATGGAAGCGACTGAGCGACGCGCCTCAGTGCGTGATGGCGGGAACGGGAGTCGCTTCGGCAAACGCGATCGTCGTACTCGGCGGAGCAGACGGAAGTCTCTTCCACAAGACGGATCAATTGAAAGATGATCATCCGGGCTTTCCTCGTCAGTCGTGGACGTACGACGTTGCCGCCGATGCTTGGCGAACGCTTGGGCCGACTCCCGCCAACCATGTCACGACAGTTCCGGTTGCATGGAAGGACGCGATCATCATTCCCAGCGGCGAAGTTCGTCCTCGCGTTCGATCCCCTAAAATCTGGCGCGTAGACCTGGAAGTGCAGCGTTAAGAATGAAGTCCGATCGCAAACAAGAACTGCTATCGATCTATCAGGATGGGCTTCTCACTGACACGCTGCCATTTTGGATTCCCCGATGCGTTGATCGCGAGCACGGCGGGTTCATGATGTCGTTGGATCACGATGGGACCATCGTGGACACTGATAAGGGAGTCTGGCAACAAGCACGATTCACTTGGCTACTAGGCGAACTTTACAACAACGTCGAACCGCGGGAAGAGTGGCTAGAACTGGCCAAACACGGAATCGATTTCATCGAACGACATTGCATTGACTCGCAAGATGGCCGCATGTGGTTTCATGTGACTCGTGACGGCCAGCCAATCCGAAAACGACGCTACGCATTCAGCGAGAGTTTCGCCGCGATCGCCTATGGAGAACTCGCCAAAGCGACTGGCGAACAACGCTATGCCGAGCGGGCCCAGCGACTGTTCCAATCGTTTCTCGATCACAACTTGCATCCTCAGAACACGCCGCCCAAGTTCACGAGTGTTCGCCCCACTCGTGGAATCGGCTTTCCGATGATCACGATTGTTACAGCACAAGAACTACGTGACTCGATCGGCTTACCAGACGCAACGCAATGGATTGACCAGAGCATTGATTCGATCCGTCAGTTCCATCTCAAACCTGAGATCGCATGCGTGATGGAAACGGTCGGGGTCGACGGGGCGATTCTGGATCACTTTGACGGACGAACTCTGAATCCAGGGCATGCCATCGAGGGCGCTTGGTTCATCCTATGGGAGGGCAAATTGCGAGGTGATTCAGAGTTGATCCAGATGGGGTGCCAGATGTTGGACTGGATGTGGCAGCGAGGTTGGGACCAAGAATACGGAGGAATGCTCTACTTCGTCGATGTCCACCAGCGTCCTGTACAAGAGTATTGGCACGACATGAAGATCTGGTGGCCTCAGAACGAAACGATCATTGCCACGCTGCTGGCGCATCAGTTAACCGGTAGCGAAAAGTACCTTTCCTGGCATCAGCAGTCGCATGATTGGGCGTATCAGCACTTTGCTGACCCAGGCGAAGGAGAATGGTTTGGCTACCTGGACCGAACCGGCCGCCGCACTTCGACCCTGAAGGGAAACCTCTGGAAGGGCCCCTTTCACTACCCTCGGATGCAGTTGGTTTGCTCGCGAATACTTTCTCTTTGAGCCGATTCGCATTGCCAGAAGCCCACAAATTCGCGAAAACCGCCCTTACGCTCCCAATAACCGGGAGAGTCCGTTTACAATTCGGTGCGGGCAAACACATCAAAAACCATCCGATTCCTACCTATCAGCCTTTCCAAAGAGGATGTCCATGATTCAAAACGATTCCAATCGTAGAACATTTCTAAAAACATCAACGGTAGCCGCCGCAGGCGCAGCGTTGACCAGCACGATCGCCAAAACGGCACACGCTGCTGGCAGCGACGAGATCCGCTTCGTTTTGATCGGTTGTGGTGGCCGTGGTAGCGGTGCAGCCAAACAAATCATGAACACCAAGGGCAACGTGAAGCTGGTTGCCGTTGCTGACCCCTTCATGGTCAAAGCCAAAGGAGCACTCAAGGGACTCAGCAAAGGCGAGAACGAGAAGAAGGTCGACGTTCCAGCCGAGCGAATCTTCCTGGGACTTGACGGCTACAAGAAAGCCATCGATGTCGACTGTGACTTGGTGATTATCGCCACTCCTCCAGGATTCAAGCCTCAGCAGTTTGAGTATGCAGTCAGCAAAGGCCGTCACATCTTCATGGAGAAGCCGGTCGCTTCGGACGCCGTCGGCGTGCGTCGCGTTTTGGATGCTGTTGAAGAATCAAAGAAGAAAGAGCTGATGGTTGCGATTGGCCTTCAGCGACGCCACGAGCCCCGCTACATGGAAACCATCAAACGGATCCATGACGGTGCGATCGGCGACGTCATCGCACAACGTGTCTACTGGAACGGTGGCGGGATCTGGTATCGCAACCGCAGCGAAGAGCAAACCGAAATGGCTTTCCAGACCAACAACTGGTACCACTTCAACTGGCTTTCAGGCGACCAGATCTGTGAGCAACACATTCACAACTTGGATGTAGGGTGCTGGGTCAAAGGCGAGTATCCGGTTGAGTGCAACGGTATGGGTGGTCGCGAGATGCGAATGGATGGCGATGCCACCAAGTCGCAAATTTTCGATCATACCTCCTGCGAATACACGTTCTCCGACGGCACGAAGATGTTCAGCCAGGGTCGTCACCTGCGTGGAGCATGGAACTTCGTCGGTGAAGCAGTGCACGGTTCCAAAGGCACCGCAGATCCTTCGGGATCGATCGCTGGACCTAACGCTTGGAAATTCGAAGGCGAGAAGGTCAATGGTCACCAGCAAGAGCAACACGATTTGATCGAAGCTTTGATGCGTGGCGAAATCTACAATGAAGGCGAGTACGGTGCAAAGTCCACCTTCACCGCTATTCTTGGACGTGAAGCCTGCTACAGCGGCAAGATCCTCAAGTGGGACGAACTGTTGGCCAAAGGCCGTGAACTGGCACCAGGGATTGACGAGTACACTCTGGACACGCCTCCACCAACGATGCCAGGCGAAGATGGCGCGTACCCACACCCAGTTCCAGGCAAGTACAACCCGTTCGCGTAAGTTAATCGCTGACGTTCAAAAGACAAAACGCCTCGAAGGGAGTCCCTTCGAGGCGTTTTTTTTTGCCCCCTCATGAACGCAGAAACTACTTGCGTTTCACTCGATGCGGCTTGTCGGCTCGATCGGGGAAATGGACCCTCAAGTGTGGAATGGAGGGCTCGGAATCGGGTGGCTGCTGAGCCGAAGCCTGATCGGCTCGCGTGTGGTTGGATTCCGTTGTTTGAGGTTCCTGGGACTCTGCCAGCTTGCTAGTCGATCCGCCGGGCGATGGCTGGTCGCGTTTTGCATTCACGCGAGGCTTGAACCAGCGTCCGAGCGGCCCCGCCAGCAGTGCTGGCAGAAAGACCAAATCGCCAATCAGTGCCGTCGCCAGCATGACCAACATCAATGTTCCGAATCGTTGTGTTGGCGTGAACGTTGAAAGCGCGAAGACGAACAAACCCAATCCACCAACAATGGTGGTTTGTGTCATCGCGGGCCCAACGCGCCGATACGTCTCGATAACCGCTTCGACACGGTCCATGCCTCGATCCAGGTGGGTTCGAAACCAAGACAGAAAGTGAATCGTATCGTCAACGGCAACGCCCATCGCGACCGATGCCGTCATCATGGTTCCAATGTCAATCTCGATTCCCAAATGGCACATCACCCCGAAAACCAATAACACTGGAAATACGTTCGGCAACATTGCGACCAGACCTGCGGCAAGACCATTGGCAAAGTGATCGGGAACCAACCAACCGAATCCCGGCTTGCCGGGGTTCAACAGCAAGACCATCACGCCGGCAATCAATACAAAAGCTAAGCCGATTGAATTCGCCAGACTGCTCAATAGAGTTCGCTGTGCTTTGTAGACGACTGGGACCACACCGGTGTAGATCACCTGCATCGGGCCTGAACCTTCAACGTCAGGAATTCGATCGCCAACCAGTATTGGCTTGATGACCTTCGAGCGGATCTCCTGGCCATCGACAAACCGTTTGGCCATGTCGAAGTCTTGTCGCTTGAAACCTTCACTTCCTAGCCAGACCACAGCATCGAAGTGCTGAATCTTCCGCTCCCAATCCTTCGCATCCGAAGTCAACTTCTGTGCCGTTTCAATGGGAACTTCAAGCCACTCCGGCTTCTGCATCCTTTCCACACCCAGCAACTCACCGAGTGTCGCCATGTAGGTGGCATCGGCTTGGATGGCACCGGCATCATCGATCAGTTCTGTCTTCTCAAGGCTACGCGGTCTTCTGCTGCCGACTACCAGAACCCGCTGCTTAGGCTTTAGTTTTCCGGTCGCTGGATCGACGAGAATCTTCAGCAGTTCATCACGTGTGTCGTAGGCTCGCAACACAGGCTCGACGGCCTCGCGCAAGGTTGTGATGAAGTATCCGTAGTCCACATCCGAAAGAGCAGCGACTCGCAGACTGACTCGCCACAACTCACTATCGGCGTAAGGACCCGACTTCTCGATTCTCAAGTAGTCGTTGTCGCGCAGTTCGGCTGAACTGGCCAAGAGCTCTTTGTTGTAGATGGAACGCTGCGAGGTGTATCCGTTTGACACGTCAGGCAATGGCGGCAGAAAGGTATCCGCGCTGGTTGCCTGCCCAACGACCCCGCGACC
This sequence comes from Rubripirellula sp., assembly GCA_045110715.1. Classification (GTDB taxonomy): domain Bacteria; phylum Planctomycetota; class Planctomycetia; order Pirellulales; family Pirellulaceae; genus Rubripirellula. The sequence continues at coordinate 85,010 of JBGCGI010000171.1, read as the reverse complement.
GGACTCGCCAAATACCCGCTGCACCACCGTTCGAATCCGCGAGACGACTTCGACACGCTCTAACACATCGAGCGATTGGACTGCCGAATGGGACTGTTTCTCGGAATCAACGTCCGCAAGCCGGTTCTCGTCCTCGCCATCTAACGATGTGCTTGCAATGTATTCGGACTGCATCGACGGTGGAACGCGAACGATCAACTCCATCGGTACGAGTTTTCCGAAGTTGTCTTCCAACCAAGCGTAGTCGTGGATGATACGGGAATCGGAATCAAACAACTTCAGGAGTTGAACCGACGTCTTGATATTCAGAAGACCGAACGAACCAATGACCAGAACAACCATGCAGCTGACGCTGACGAGAGCATGGTGTCCCGCGATCCAACGCCCCACGCCTGCCCACCAATCTGACAGCGCGCTTTCTTTCGGTGCGTCTGCTTCGACCTTGGTATCTCGATCGATCGCTGGAGCAAACGTTTGCAATGCAGCAGGTAGATACGAAAACAAGACGGCCAGCGTCATGATCACGCCGATCGCGGAATACAAACCAAAGTTGCTGATCGGCGCCAGATTGCTCGTGAACAGAGAAACCAACCCGATCGCTGTCGTCAACGATGCCAGCGTGCAAGGCAAAAACGCATGTTTGAGTGCACGGCCTGCGGCTCCTTCGAAGCCTCTGGCGCGGACTTCATCTCGGTAGTAATTGACAACGTGAATAGCGCCCGAAAGACCGAGCACATAAACCAGCGAGGGCATGCTCATCAAAATCGCGTCGACTCGACCCGATGTCCACCAGACCATCGCCATGCTGATCATCGCCGACGTTCCGCCGACAACAAACACCATGATGGTGATCTTGATACTGCCAAAACAAAGGTAGGAAAGCACGATACCAAGTAACACGCTATAGCCAACCAAGCGTACCAGCGTGATCGTTCCCTCCTCATCGATCGCCATATTATCGACAGGAGGACCACCCATTCGCAGTGGTGGCATACCGGCAACGGACTCAGGATCCTTCTTGTTGAATGGAGGTGGTGCCATGGATGGCGCGGACGCAGGTCGCACACCTGACTCCGCAGCAAGTTGCAGCAACCTTCCACGTGGCTGCCCCAATACGCCTCGCCCCAAAGCGTAGGAGAGATTGTCTTTCGCTACTTCCGTCAGCGTCACCAAAATGCATGTCAGTCTGGGTGGCGGCTCCACAGCGGCTGAGTCGTAAACCGCATGCCAAACATCGGTACGCTGATTTAGGTTTGCGTTCTTCAACGCATCGAGCGAACCATCGAATCGGTCATCCACCAGTTGACCCAATGACGCTTCGACCATCGCATCAAAGTCTTCCGGCAGTGAATCTCGGCGATCCTCTGGGATCGCTTCACGAAATGCCTCGGCGGACCAAGCAAAGTCTTGATCCACGGCTGGCGCGAACAAGCTGCCTGTCAGTCGCTCCATCGCACGACGACGAGCCACCACTTCACGCCGGCTCTCTTCAATGAAATCACGTGGCCAAAGCGATCCACCCTCGCAAGCTAACTCGTCCACGATCGAATCCCCTGTCTGCACCGAATGAAACAACGGCGCACAGAGCATCGAAGGATCGTTGTAGAAGGGGTTCGCTGCACCTGCTGCTGGCTCATTGCCAAACGCGGTGACAAACTGACCGTTCAGCTCATAGCTACCCAGCTTCTTCTTGATCGAACGGATCGCCGCCGCGGGACCATTGCTGGATTCTTCCCAACGATACAGTCGCCCATTGGGTGTGATGTAGTACCACTTTCCCGCTGCAGTGCTCAACCATTTTTCGTTTTGGCCGCCCCAATTCAAAAAGTTGTTGCCGGTATCCAGGAGCTCAAGTTCGTTCCCAACCTGCTTGGCCCGGGTGTAGGCCTCCGCCAACTCCAACGGAAAATCGGCTGATGGGTCGTAGCTGTCTGACTCGTGCAACAGTTTCTGTTGCAACAACTTCAATCGCTGGTCGCCACTGGTGCATCCCGGCCAAGTCGCCAGGACAAAACTCTCACCAGCAAAGTGATCGCCAAACCACTCAAGCTCTGCCGTTTCCGGGAAGTCGCTCGGAAGCCAGTCCTTCACGTCGTTCTCTTTCTGACCAAGGCTTAGCCGGGCAGCCCGGAATCCTCCCGGTAGCACGAAAAAGAAGGCCATCAGAATCAGCAGCGCATAAGACAACCCGACAGGGCTGCGACGCTCTAACAGGGGACCACGATCCATAAGATGTTTGGTCTGCGTTTGCGGGCCGGCCATTCGCCGGAAAGCACAAATCGCCCGAAATGAAGGCAATCAATGCGGAAATGAAGGCTCGTAAATTACAGCCCAATCCGCAGGTGGTCTACTTCAATCACGAACTGCTTCGCACCAACTGGCATTCCATTTGCATTCCCTGTGCGGAATTTTCCGATAACGGCCAGTTTAACGCCGAATTCAGGCGGCCCATGCCGCTGGGAACGCCCCCGCCAGATCAACCATTCTGTCGTGAATTCCAGCTCGATCACTGAAATCCGAAGCGACCACCCGTTCAGTCATCAATCAGCAGTTCACCATCAGCCCGATCGGCGAACTGTCGTAGCAGCTCTGGATTGATCGAATCGGTCACGAATTGGACGCTTCCGTCCGCAAAAGCAAACTGTGCGCCTCCTTGATGAAAGCTGCCAAAGCCCCCCACCTTCAGTGGATCCAGCTTAGGAATATCCGCCCTTTTCTTGGTCGCCGGATCGTTGAAGGTTCCGACGTTTCTGAGTGTTGCACGGGTTCCTGAGACCCAGCCCAAATCGTTCTCGTAGGCAATCGACTCCCCGACGATCATGGTCTGTGAACTGCCATCCAAAATTTCGGCGTAGCGGACTTTGCTATTCAAAAACAATAAGCCTTTGTTGTCCTCGGCAATCTGTGCCTCACGGTCATGATGACTCCCTGAAAAATGGCTCGTTCCATTCGTGTTGCCATCGCTTCCCGAGCGAGGGCCCATCGGATTGGAGGGACACAGGTACGTTGGAATATTGTATGACCGCACCTCCGCGTTGACTGGAGCATAGGCACCAGCATCGAAATCGAAACGCTCGAATGCGGCTTGCTGTTCGATGTACGGCAAAAGCTGCACCGTCCAGCTGACGTGTCGCCCGACTTCGTCGCTACGAATCGGTCCTTCGTCATTGATCGAACCCGAAGGAAGGTGTTCCATGCTGAACTCATAGTGGTGCATCGCCAGCGCTATCTGCGACATATTGTTCATGCATGCAGTTCTACGCGCTGCTTCGCGTGCCGCTTGGACAGCCGGCAGCAGCAGGCCAATCAACACTCCGATGATTGCCAAGACGACCAGCAATTCAACGAGCGTAAATCCACGTTGACGACGAAAGCCAAGCAACAGGGGACAACGGTTTTTCTTTCTAGCAAATGACATGAGCTACTCCGCGTTGGAGGATTCAGGAGTTGATTTTGAATTTTCAAAAGTGAAAGTATGGCTTCGCTTGGTGCGCGAAGCCGTGAACTGTTTGGCGTCTTCCGCTGCAACGCCCAAGCTAGCCGACACGGTGACGTCATCATCGACCACAGTGATCGCAACCAATGCATCCGAAAACCGCGAAACAGCTTCGGCGGGTCGCCATGTCTCGCCTTGATAGTCAGGCGATTCCATCATGCCTTGCGAAGCACGCAGAATGCCTGCGTCCAACAGCAATTCCGTTTGCAGCATCTGATATTGCGTACGCACTTCGCGTCGAGCCTGCAGAGAGTGCTTCAGTGTCGACCCCACCAACGCGATCGCGATCAGCATGCAAACCAAGACGCAGATCATCAGGGCGCCTGCGGGTGATCTACTTTTGCGCTTTTGTAAAACTGAAATCATCACGGCGAGCTCTCCCCGACTTCGCACATCAATCGTCGTCCAACCACCGGTGCAACTTGGCAATCGATCCGAGTCTCCGAGTGTTTGGACGAAACAGGGATCGTTCGCAGAATGGTCAGCACCGTGCGATTTGGACTGCCCAACGATTTGAACATGACGGTCGATTCATCCGAAAACGAGTATCCCTCGCGGCGAGTTTGATCCTCGGAGAGAACCTGCTCACGTGTGACTTGGTTGCCGTCGGCAATGTAAGTCACCCTTGTTTCGTCTACCCGCACCAGCGTGACCCGCTGATCCGACTCGACAATACTGTTTTTCGCGAGGTGGACGTCCTGGCGAAAGTCCGTCCCCAGTCGACTGCGTGCTCGAGCCTGATCGGCTTGTTGCCTGGACATCGAGTTGATCGACATGGCTTGGTGCACCATCCCGATCGCCAAAATCATCATGGCGCTTCCGGCCGTCATCGTGACAAGCAGTTCCACCAAGGTGAAAGCGGATCGTGAAGTACGCTGGTTCATTTTGATTCCTCTTTCTGCACGGATTCTTCACCAAATGCAAACCAACCAACCAATGCTTGGGGCTTGCTGATGGAATCACGATAAAAACTCACAACCAACCGACTGCCCGCCTGATCTGAGATCAACTCGGCAGTCAGCTTGGCTTCCGGCAACACCTCGGTCAGTTCACGTGACAATTTCATCTCCGCGACCGCTTGCTCTCGCTCTTGCGGCTTGAGCGTCGTGACCAGTTCCAATTGATTGGCCATTTCTTGCAGAGCACGTTGTTCGTTACGGGTTCCCTGCCAAAGACGACCGCTTCGGATCGCCAACGGAGTCACCGTTCCCATCACCACGACCATCAGCGATGCTGCGACCAACAACTCGGTCATTGAGAAACCGCGCCGAGACCGATGCTGTCTGCTCGATTGAGTTACTTGAATCATTGATATTTCGCCAAAGATACAGAGGCTTGTGACAACACACCGATCCACGCAAGGCCGACCATCAATACAACACTGCCTAGAACCAAAATCACCGCTGGCCGAATCAACGTCGCCAACATTTCTCGGCGTCGAAACACTCGGTCTTCTTTCCAGTCCGCGATGCGCCGCATCATCCAAACTCTCGATTCATTGGAGGACGCCTTCGCTAGAGCGTTGGACTCATCTGCGGTCAGCAGCCTTGCCTCCGAGAGGATGTTCCAGATATCAGATCGATGTTCCGCCTCAATGCGTGCAAACATCAGTTGCTGGCGAACACTCTTATCGAAGTGGTAGCGTGCCAACATCGATAGTGAGGCTGGCAACGGCCTGCCCTTCTCTACCGTCAAAGACAGCATCCGTAGCAAGTCCGCCGACCTTGATTGAGCAACACCGCGCAACAAGCGAGCAGACACCGATCGCCGAAAGAAGCGTCGACATCCTGGGTACCAAACCAACCAAGCCAGCGAGCAGATTCCCAACAACCACCAAAGCAAGTTCCGAACAAAGTGATCGAATGCGGATTCAAGCGAACGAAAAGCCCACGGCAAATCCTCGTCACCGAATCCAAACTCACCATAAATTTGGTTGATCGTCGGCGCCAAGAAGGTCATCGTGAACCACACCATCAACGCGACGAACACCACACATGCGACCGCATACAACATCGTTTGCCGCAAACTCGCGGTGATTCGATTAGCGCTCGTATGATCTACGCTAAGCAGCTGCTGGTAGGTCTCGTCCAGGGTGCCCGATTGTGTTCCAAAACGCAAAGCCAATACTTGGTCATCGCGAAGAACATCCGGGGTCTGCTCCAAGGCGTCTACCAGAGCCGTTCCTTCCCCCAATCGCCTTGCCAGCCGAAACAATCGCCGACGGAAGCGGCCACGGTGTTCCTGTGCCAGATTCGTGACCAAGGTCGACAGTTCCAAGCGATCTTTGTGAGCGAACGAAAGCAGACGCAGCAACGAATGCTGTTTTGCTCCAAGATTCTCGCCTGGCCACCACGGCGAAAGCCGCCACGCTGGACCACTACGAAAACCGGCAAACGATGGATTGGCGGTGCCCACTGCTGGGCGAGCCAGCAGGTCTGCAATCGTCGATTTGAAGGATTCGAACACTAGAGTTGGCTCTCGGTGACGGTCTAAGACAAACTACTGATCAGGCTGACCATGGGCGCGAGCAACGCGATCGCGGTGAACCCAATCATGATTCCGACGAACACCAATGCTCCCTGAGCGATCACACCGGTCGACCAATCGACACGATTAGCCACCCGGTCGGAATACACAGTCGACAGCTCACGAAGCAGCGGTACGTTCGGCCCACCCTTCGGTCCCGCTGTCAAAGCGTGGATCATGTTGGCCGGAAAATTGTGAGCCACGCTAGAATCGCTAATCTTGCCTCGATGGGCATCCCGAGCCAACTGCTCTGCCGCCAACTTGAAGTGATGGTGCTGGCACTGCTGCCCGGCAATCCACAGCGCGTCCGGCAGCGAAACTTCAATGCTCAGTAGCTCTGCCAATTGTCGAGTCAAGCGTGACATGGCATTGACGTTCAGCGAGTTGCCTGAGGTCGCAAATCCAAACAGGCGAGTTGTCAGAGCAAACCGCGTCCACAGGAACAACAGCCCAAAGACCACCGCCACGCTCAGTGCCACACCTAGGAACAAGCCGCCCGGATTCGTCCGAATTTGATGGGAAAGCCCCAAGACCATTCGCGTTGGAAGCGGCAACATCAAGCCAAATTCATGGAACATGCTCTCGAAGGTTGGCACGACAATCGAGCACAACCCAAGCAGCACTCCCAGGGCAAGCAGGAAGATCAAGAACGGATAGGCCAACGAGCGCCGGCGCTGCCGCCGATTTTCGCTTTCCTGAGACGCATGCGCGAGCAAATCGCTGAGATGCCTCGAGTTGGATTCATTGCTGAAACCGGTCACCAAGAGTGGCAGCCAGCGAGTCGCGACTTTGCTCCGTCGCAAATCGGTCGCGAATTCCGCCCCTTGGAGTGCACGGCTCAACTGACGAAGTTCGACCTTCGCTTTGCCGACCGGCATCTCATCAGCGAGTGCAGCAAACGCAGGGATCAATGCATGACGTCGGTCCATCGCGGCTTGAAACTGATCGTCCAACTTCACATACGGACTGGAGGAATCCGCATGCGTGGAACGCAACGCTGGCTTCTCGGGGACAGCGACGGATTCTCGAACCAACTGTATAGATTCAACCTGCAATCCGTCCGCTTCCAATTTCGCCAGCGCCTCCGCCGCCTTTTCGGCAACGGTTTCTCCGGTGATTGTTTCACCGCTTTCGTTGGTTGCTTCGTACGAGTACTTCGGCATCGCTCAGTGACCTCCCGGGATCGAAAGATCTTTCAACAGGGCCACCACTGGATAAAACAGACTCAATCCGTATCCAAACACGAACGCACCACCGAGCAAAACGCCACCCACGGCAGGCACGGCAACTCGCCAAATCGTGGACTGACGATCAGCCGCTTTGCGATAAGTCTCGGCCACCATGCGCAACACACGGTCACGGGGCTCGCCGGCTAAATCTCCGTGAATCGCCCAGTTCAGCAACGACGGCAGTTCGGTTGGCTTGCTTCCCCCTGTATTCCCAAGCAGAGGCACGGCCATTTCGATGGCTTCCTCTTTGGAACAACCGCTGGCCATCAAACGCGACATCTGGCGTGCAAAGTTCGCACTCCGCATCGAGGTGTAGTATTTCTTTGCACCTGGCAACCAGGACCAAGTCTTTCGCGAACCCGACCGATACCACCATGCAGCGAAAAAGACCAGCAGCAAAGGAATCAGCGGAACCCAAACGGGCATCAACTTTCGTCCGATCGTCAGAATCGCCAAGCTATGGCTAGGTTCCATGCGCCATTGTTCATAGAAACTCTCGAGCGTCGGCACCATCACATTGCATACGTAAAGAAAACCCACATAGGTCAACGTCAGCACAATTAGCGGATAGGTCAGAGCTTGGCCCAGGTTACGACCAAGAGTCTGTTGAGCAAAAGCCGGCGCCGTGATCTCGTCCAATGCGATCGTTGGATCATCACAACGAAGCCAAGTACCCAGCGAGGCTCGGTACGTTTCGGGCAGCTCCGGAGCTTCGGCGATTGCCTGCTCAATCGATTCACCGCGCTCGACTCGTTCCTTCAGTGCTGCATCAATCTGACTCATTTTCTCTGCGACCGTGCCATGCATCTTCCCCAAATCGACTGGCACCCCTGCGGATGCGATGGCGCGTAGATCCTGATTGAATTCGCGGACTCGTTGAAGTGAGATCTCAGGCATCAGATCTTGTGACAAGCAGGTGACGTTGGATAAGAGCTGTACTGAGCTGATGCGCCGAGCCACAGAATTTGTCTAAGAAACTTCGGGTTGCTCGCGAGAGTCGCAAAGCTACCTGGCAAAAGCAATCTTTGAAGCTTGCGCGCGGCGGAGCTGAGAGAAAGCTTCCGCCATTGCCCAGTTCGATCCAACGCCGGGCTGCTCGCTATACACCAACGCTCGCTCTTGCATTTCCGCTGACGAGGTCGGTGCCGTTTGCGAACGCAAAGCCTGCACGTACTGAGTGACTGGCGAAGAAATGAACGCCACAACAAGAATCGCGATCACCAACCCACCCAGCTTGCGCTCCGCGCGGCGATCGCCACACAGATCACGAGCGGCTTGCAACGTTCGTGGTCGCAAATCATCCGAAGGCTGAACGTAGTCACCTGCGGCGCGAATGATCGTTTCAACGGACTCTCGTTGATGAGATGAATCAGTCAAGATGCACCTCCAATTCCGCGCCAACTCGAAGCTTCTCGGTCAACTTTGCGATCGCGTACCGATACCGGCTTGCGGCCGTCGATGGAGAAAGCTCCAACACGTCGGCGATTTGCGCAAACGTCAGCTCTTCCCAGATCTTCAAAACAACGACTTCGCTTTGCTCGGTCGGCAACGACCGGAGAGCGACCCAAACGGCGCGGTGCATGTCTTCTCGCTCCACCTCGTCAACCAAACGACGTGTCAGCAGGTCCGACAGATTGGCAACCAGCGACCAACGCTTTTTCTTGCGCAGAATCACCAGTGCTTCATTGCGAACCATCCGCAGAAGGTACGACCAAGGTTGACTCGATTGAGCCAACAAGGAGGGATGCCCAGCAACATTGACGAGCGCTGCCTGCACTGCGTCTTCGGCATCATGTTGATTCCCCGTCACAGTGGTCGCGTATCGGACCAACCGCTGAGCCGTCAAATCGTACAGACCCGAGAGAGCAGGCGCACTGCTCTGGGAAATACGATCGGCGAACAATCGGACTTGATCCGAAAACTCGCCAGCGGCAGAGGATTTGTGGTCAGTCATCAAGAACAGGATGCGCCAAATTGTTGGGTTTGTCTAACAATCTTGGAAAAACAGTCCCTTCTCAAGAAATCCGCCAAAACGCCTCCTTCAAAAGCAGCTATCCGCCAGCCGTTTTTCGATAAAACCGGTTGCCGAGCACCTGCTCCAATAGAAACGCGATCAGAACGAACAGCATCGCGGGAGAGTGCAATGAGACCCTTTGCGAACTTTCCAATTCGGCAAACTCAATCTCTTCCCGACTGGTTGCGAGGCGAAACTGGTCGGGACCAAAAATCAAACTCAGCTCTTCTGGCTCCATCCGCTGAAGTCGGATCGCGTCAGGCGGTGTGTTGACCGAGAACCCGTCCCCCGGAGCAGCTCCCCGCATCCAGTAGGTCCCTGAGCGAGCAATGTCCGTCGTTGTCACCTGACTGGCGTTCTCAGGAACGTCCAACGCGGTCGGCAGCGAGTCACCTGGTGAGAACATTTGAATTCGTTGAGACGGAGCCAACGAGATGTCGTCCGTTTCTGTTTCGGTGATCCGAATTGTCTGTGGCTGCCCCACCAACGACATCGCCTCACTGCCACCGCGCCGAGTCACATAATCCACACTTTTTCGAAGCAGGATCCATGCTGGCCAGGGTGACGTTCCGAACAAGTCGTTCCATCCGCTTGCGCGCGAACCCAATGCAGGGATTGGCGTCGTCACGACAAGAACCCGACCGCGTTCAGATTCCCGTTGCTGCCCATCTGAGGATCGCGAAGGCCCCAACCTCTGGATGACTGCCGGATGCGAGGTGCCCGCGTATTGAATCAGTACGGAATCGGTCGGCTCTGTCTTCACTTGCCAGTACTGCGAAACGCTAAAGTCGGCCCATGGAGTATCGGCGGCAACCGCTTCGGTGATCGGGCTGGAATCGTTGATGACCTGAAAAAACGTTCCTGGATCTGGTGATCGCCATCGGCGAATCATCTCTGGCGCGTACGTGGTGCTGACCGCTTCTTCACCCGCCGCAGGGCCAAGGCAAAGCATCACACCACCCCCTGCGTTGACATACTCCGTGACCGCTTCGTCACTCATCACGTCAGCTGGGGGGTCCAACATCAACACAGCCTCGAAATCCGAGAGACGAACCACCGATAGATGCGAATACTCAACCCGTTCCACTGCGAACTCTGCATTGGCTTCGTCTTGCATGCCAGAGGTCGCGGTAATCGCGCGGGTTATGACTCTCACCTCATCTGGGTCATCACAAACAAGCAGCACACGGGAAGCCGGCAGGACTTTCAGCGTGAAGTACCGAATGTCATCCAATGGCATCGCATCATCCCCGATCAGGCGAACCTGTCCGTGATGGATACCAGTTTCTAAAAACGGAATCGTCAACACTAACTCACTGGACCCGCCCGGAGTCAGCTTGGCGCTAGTACGTCCGACACTGCGTGGCTGGGGGCGAGTGACGACTCCGTTGCGGACGACCGGCAGGGAAGGATCGTTGTCAAACAGTTCAAGTTCGGCGGTCACGGAAACCGCGCCGCTCTCTTCGGGCGCCTGCAGACTCAGTGTCGTCGACAACGCGATCGGAACACCGCGGGCCGGCGTCGTGTCTTCGAAGTCCGGAATCGTCAGCGAGCGATTCACACCCTCAAAGCTGCCCAGGTCGAGTACCGTAAGAGCGACAGAGGGTGCTTCACTCAACACCGAGTCCAACCCTGCTTGCTTGGCATTGTCGCCCCACGTCGAGGCGGCAAGGTCTGTCACCAACAGGACTTGGCGATTGGGCAAGTCGCTGGTACGAACCAATCGTGCGGCAGCGTCCAGTCGTGACGCGATCGGCTGAACCAACTCGCGTGCACTCAGTTGCTCGATTTTGGAAACAGCACTGGCGACATCAAGCGAGAACGACGCGGGCTGAGCAGATCGATCCACGATCGCGATTCGGCTGGTCGGTGGCACCCGTGTGACCATCCAAGTGGCAAGATCCTTCATGCGTCCAATGCGATTGTCGTCGGAGGTCGTCCATGCGGAAGTCGGCGAATTGTCCAGGACGATGGCAATTGCTACCGGTTCAGCATTGTCGATCGCGACTGCAGGACCAGTGACGTAGGTGATGCCACCCCAAATCAGTGCCACCAGCAACGCTGCAAGTGCGGCAGCCCCCAGCGCGTAGGACGTGGTTCGTGATTGCCTCTTGGAGAGTGCGATAGAGGCCATCACTAACAAGGCAACGCCTAGCAGCGTTAGCAATGCAATCGTCATCCAAGTGATCGACATCGAGCGGTGAATGTTCGGCCGTGCCAGTGCCAAAGCCAGAGCTGCCAATGCAGCGATTCTCATCGCCAGCAACCACCAACGTCGCACTCGCAACCGGCTTCGATTGGTCTGAAATCTCTTCGTCAGAAACGCAACCGATGGAAAAATCACCTTGCGAGGTTCACGGCGTGCCAACAGATGCAACGCGATCGGAACGGCTATCGCCGCCATTCCGAAAATCAAAGTTACATTGAGAAAGGACATTGTTCGATTTTGTCTGGCGGGGGCCGCTATCAGGGACGCTCGATCGGTGGAACCTGCGTTCTGGGAGTCCTCAATCGGACTCAATTTTGAACTAAAAACGCTGTTGACGTTGGGTTAGATACTCCGTGAGCGCTTTGTCGAACGGCATGCTGGTGTCGAGTGGGACGTAGTCAATCCGCAAACGATTGCAGCCTTCTTTGTACGCATCTCGGAAGTCAGCCAATTGTTGCAAATAGTCTTCACGGAACCCGGTGGCATCAACTGTCACGGACTCCCCGCTTTCGGCATCCTCGAATTGCACGGGCCCCTCGTAGGGAAAGTTCACCTCGGCCTCGTCCATGACATGGAACAGAATCACGTCGTTGCCACCGTGCCGCAGACGAGCAAGCGCTGAGATCACCTGCTCAGGAGTCCCCTCCTCTTCCGAATTTGGCAGCAGGTCCGAAAAAACCATGACCAGCGAATGTTGTTTCAACATCGCCGCGACTTGAGCAATGCAGTCCGGCAAGTTCGTTTTACCTTCTGGCTGCAAACGTGAAAGCTGCGCCATCACATCCCCAAGATGGCCACGACGACTGCGAGCAGGCAGGAGGGCTCGCATTTTCTCTGCGAAGGAAATCAAGCCGACCGGATCCTGCTGCATGGTCATCAAGTAGGTCAACGACGCGGCCAGACAGGTGCAGTACTCGAACTTGGTCATTGTCTGGCTTTCAGAAAAGCCCATCGACTTTGATAAGTCCATCACCAAATAGCCGGTCAGATTTGTTTCGGCCTCGTATCGTTTGGTGTAGTACTTATCCGTCTTTGCATAGACCAACCAATCAATCAGCTTTGGATCGTCGCCTCGGTTGTATCGACGGTGCTCGCTAAACTGAACAGAGAATCCTTGAAACGGACTGGCGTGCAGTCCTTGCAAGAATCCACGCACCACCATTCGAGCGCGCAGATCAAGACGCTGAATTTGTTGAAGCGATTCGGGCGAGAGCACAGACATGCGGAGCGTCGGGTTGAGGTGCTAAAAAGAGACAGGCGTCTACTTCTTGGCTAGCTTCTCGGGTTCGGACGGTTGGATATCCTCTAGCAATCGTGTGATGATTGAATCATTGTCCATTCCCTCTGCCTGAGCTTGGAAGTTCGTCGCGATGCGATGGCGAAGGACCGGCAGTGCGATACGTTGAATGTCCGCCGGATCAATGCTGAAACGACCATCCATCGCAGCAATCGCTTTCGCACCAGCAATCAAGTTTTGCCCGGCTCGCGGACCGGCACCCCAGTCGACCAACTCACGAACGTAGGCCGGTGCCGTCTCATCTTTGGGGCGTGTTGCTCGAACAAGTTGCGCTGCGTAACGAATCACGTACGGATTGACTGCGATACTGGAGACCAACTTCTGGATATTCAAAATCGCTCGGGAGGTCAGCACTTTGTTCACTGTTGGTTTCTCACCGCGAGTGGTTGCCGTCAAAATCTGTTCTTCCTCCGAAGCAGACGGATAACCGACCTTGATGTTGAACATGAAGCGATCCAACTGAGCTTCGGGCAGCGGGTAAGTACCTTCTTGCTCAATCGGATTTTGCGTGGCGATCGTAAAGAATGGTGCTGGCAGCGTATAAGTCTCGCGGCCGACGGTCACTTGCCGCTCCTGCATTGCCTCCAGGAGCGCCGCCTGAGTTTTTGGTGGCGTTCGGTTGATCTCGTCCGCCAAGAGGATGTTTGTGAAGATCGGTCCTTCGACGAATCGAAAGCTCCGCTTACCGGATTCATCTTCTTCCAATACTTGAGTACCGGTAATATCCGATGGCATCAAATCCGGAGTAAACTGGATACGCTTGAAAGAAACGTCCAAAATATTCGCGAGCGTGCTGACCATCAGAGTCTTCGCGAGTCCCGGAACGCCTTCCAAGAGACAGTGGCCTCGCGTGAAGATGGCGGCCAACAACTGTTCGATGGTGTCGGTTTGCCCCACAATGACCTTCGCCAGTTCAGATCTCATCGTTTGCTGATGATCGGCGAACTCGCGAAGCACGTCGCCCAGGTTCCGAGCCGGTTGGCTCGGTGGTGACGGCTGATTGGGTGCAGGAGGTGGAGTACCGCTCATGGTTGAAAAGAAACATTCCTTTGCTGGGAGGCAAGCGATGTTGCACACAAAAGCAACAAGCCGAGTGACCCCATTCGGATGGGTCAAACCATACCATCATCTTAGACAGCTTCGCATCGTGCTGGAAATGAGACGTTCGCCGGCAATCACAAAGCTGGCGTTTTTGCCGCTGTTCCTTTTCTGTGCAATTGGCCCATTCACCCAAACAGCGCGCGGCGAAGTTGACGCAGCAAGCGTCCAGCGCGCCATTGATCGTGGAATTGCCTATCTTCGCAAAACCCAAACCGATCGAGGTGGCTGGCAAGAACATCCAACGCAATCATGCGGCTTATCTGCACTTTGCACACTGGCACTTTTGAATGCAGGCGTGCCGCACGAAGATCCTGGGATCGTTCGAGCGATGACTTACCTGCGAACTTGTAAGCCACGGCAGACCTACTCGGTGGCGTTGCAGACACTCGTATATTGCCATTTGGGTGCTCCTAGGGATCTGCCCCAGATCCAAGAAAACGTCGAGTGGCTATCAGTCCAGCAAAAACGCGTGGGGGCTCCCACACGAATCGGCAGCTGGGACTATGGCAGCGGAACGGGAAGTGGTGATCCCTCCAATACCCAGTTCGCTCTGCTGGCGCTGGGAGCTGCTCAAGATCGCGGGATCCAAGTGGATCCGGCCGTCTTTCAGCGCGCAATGGACTATTGGCTAAAACGACAACGCAATGGTGGCTGGAACTATGGCAGCAGCAGGGCTCTATCGGGAAGCATGACCTGCGCAGGAATCTCCTCGGTCATCATCGCTCGGAGTGGCCTGGAACGAGCCAGCTCACGAATCCGCAACGATCGCATCGAATGCTGTGGCGGCGAAGCAACCGAACAAGATCCTGTTGAACAAGGACTCGAGTGGTTGGCCAAGAACTTCACATTGAAAGTCAATCCAGGTGGAGGCGGCGGTGGATCGACCACGTTGTTCTATTACCTGTACGCACTGGAACGGGTCGGTCGATTGTCCGGCCGGCGTTTCATTGGCCAACACGACTGGTACCGCGAGGGTGCCGAACGCCTCTTGGAAACCGATCTACTGGATGAATTTCGCGGCTTCTGGGAAGGCTTTGGAGGGATCGAGGACAGCAACGATGTCACAACCTCCTTTGCATTGCTATTTCTGAGTAAAGGCAAACGACAAGTCGTCGTCGGCCGCTTGAAGTACCCCAACGAGCAAGCGCCCAAGCAGTGGAATCAACACCCCGATTCGCTTCGACAATTGGTGCGACACGTTGAACGAAATTGGGGACGCGACCTGACCTGGCAAACGATCGAATCCAACAACGCCACCTTGGAAGACTTGCTACAAACGCCTGTGCTAGTGATCAGTGGCAACCGTGCCCTACGCTTCAAACCAGAACTTTCGGATCGCTTGAAAGAATACGTGGATCAAGGAGGATGCATTCTTTTTGAAGCCGAGGGTGGTGACGGATGCGGAGATGCCAGTGCCTTTGAATCAAGCGTGCGGCAACTGTGTGCTTCCTGGTTTGACGGAGCCAAGCTGGATCGTTTGCCACCTAGTCATCCGATCTGGTTTGCCGAACACAACGTCGATCCATCGAGCATCTCGAAGGACTTTTGGGTATATGGAGTCCAGGCCTGTTGCCGCACCGCCGTGTTCTATGTGCCTCAGAGTCTGGCCTGTCGGTGGGAGTTGAGCGACGTTCTGTTTCATCGTGACAAAGTCTCTAAGTCAGCTCGCGCACAAATCTCCAGCGCCGTCCGAGTCGGTGAGAATCTGATTGCCTATGCCACAGGCCGAGAACTTAAAGACAAGTTGGAGCAGCGTCTGGTACTACAAGGTGAAGCTCCCACGCCAGAACGCAGTACAGTTCAACTGGCGACGCTTACCCTGGATGCTGGCGGACAAGAAGCACAGCGTGCTCTTCCCAACGCTGCAAACTTGATCGCAACGAATCTACCGGTCTCCATTTCGGCGTCCAAGAAACCGGTTGGCTTTGAGACGGCACAGTTGATTGATGTGCCATTCCTGTGGGTGCACGGTCGCACCGACTTCACGCTAACGGCTGCCGAGCGTGACGTACTGCGCGAGTACGTTCTCTCTGGTGGAATCATCTTGGGTACCGCGGTGTGTGGCAGCGAAGCATTTGCTACTGCCTTTCGCCGGGAACTCGCACTGACGTTGCCAGATTCACCCCTCCAGCCTGTCCCAGGGGACCACGTGATGATGAAGTCGTCGGGCGGATTCGACATTAGCCGGGTGACCATTCGGACACCCTCTGCTGGTGGGCAAGCTGGAAAAGGGTTGCGGCGGCGTGTCGGACCGGCCGTTTTGGAGGCCGCAATGGTCGATAATTTGGTCGGGGTCTATTTCTCTCCGCTGGACCTGAGTTGCGCCCTCGAAAGCCCAAATTCCGTGCAATGTCCGGGGTATAGCACCGAAGACGCCGCCAAAATTGTTGCGAATTTGGTCCTCCATGGGCTCCAACAGTAGGCAGATCCCCCATTTCTACTTGCCCAAACGGACGTCTGGCTGCAATAATCGCCCTCCGCACTTTGAAAAGAGGCGGCCAAATCAACCAATCCAGCGATCGCGGGCCTGACCGCAATCCCATCACCACTTTGAATCAGCTGTCGAAAGACCATGGCCAAGAGCAAAAAAAGAGACACGATCTTCCTCGTTTGCGAAGAAACTGGCGACTACAACTACTCCCTCAAGCGAAAAGCTGGCGGCGAGAAATTGCGTCTTCGAAAGTATTCGCAGCGTCTGCGCAAACACACTTGGCACATCGAAAAGAAGAAGTAGTCCGATAGATCATCTTCGATCTGTCGTGTTTCGCCCTGGCGGAGTCAAGGATGCAGCGACAATGGCGAATCATCCCTCACGATGCGGATCGCGTTGAGCAACTGATGATGTCAGCGCGACTGCCAGCGGTTGTCGCGCAGTTGCTTGTCAGTCGCGGCGTCTACACTTCCGAAGACGCTGCACGTTTCTTGGACACCAAGCTGTTGGGGCTCCGCGATCCCCAAGAATTGCCTGGTGTTCCAGAAGCGACTGCCATTCTTCAAGAGGCAGTCTCGGCCAAAACCCCCATCGTCATCTATGGCGATTACGATTGCGACGGGATGACCGGCACTGCGATTCTGGTCAACGGAATCCGCATGATGGGCGGCAATGTCAGCTACCACGTCCCCAATCGTTTAGAAGACGGTTACGGATTGAACGAAGACGCGATTCGAAAGCTAGCCAAGCACGGCAAGAAGCTCATCGTCTCGGTGGACTGTGGAATCACCAGCATCGCTCATGCTGAGCTGTGCAAAGAACTTGGCGTCAAGCTGATCATCACCGATCATCACACCATGTTAGATCGCTTGCCGGATGCTGATGCCATTGTGCATCCGCGATTGCCGGGAACGGCCTATCCCTTTGGTGGCCTCTGCGGCGCAGGCGTCGCCTTCAAACTGGCTTGGTCGCTGTGCCAGAGTGTGTGTGGCAGCAAGAAGGTTTCCGAGCCGATGCGCCGGTTCTTGATGCAATCACTGTCACTTGCTGCGATTGGAACCGTTGCCGACGTCGTGCCTTTATTGGACGAGAATCGGATCTTGGTCGAACATGGCATTCGAATGCTGCGAGCAGAGCCGATCCCGGGCCTGGTCGAATTGATGAAGATCACCAAGCTGGATGAAGTTTCCAACTTGGATACCGAAAGCATCGCGTTCAACATCGCACCGAGATTGAACGCGGCCGGTCGCCTAGGCCAAGCCCAACTCGCTGTCGAGCTGTTGACGTGCCCCAAAGGAGAGCGTGCCACCTCGCTGGCCGAGTACATTCATCAACTGAATTCGACGCGGGATAGCTTGCAGCGAAGCGTTTACCTTGCCGCCAACAAGCAAGCCAAAACTGACTTCGATCCCGATAACGATCCGGCATTGGTGCTGGCTGGAGTTGGCTGGCATCAGGGCGTGATCGGCGTCGTCGCTGGTCGCATGAGCGAGAAATACGCGAAACCCGTGATCGTGCTGTCCATGGATCCGGCAGGCAAAACCGAAGCGGTCGGTTCAGGTCGCGTGGGTGGGACTGCAATCGACTTGTATGACGCACTGAGCGAGTGCAGCGAACGATTGATTCGTTTTGGTGGTCACAAAGCAGCCGCTGGCGTAACAATCGACGAAAGACAAGTGGAGGCATTTCGCGGCGACTTTTGTGAGGCGGTCGCCAAGCAGTGGGCCGACAAACAAATCGTTCCCGAAATTCGCATCGACGCGGAAGCTCCGCTGGGTCAATTGAACTTAGAGATCGTCAAACAGATGCAAATGTTGGCTCCCTTCGGGGAGGGCAACCCGCGGCCGGTGCTGTACTGCAGCCAAGTGGAACTGGACGAACCGGCGAGGCGGATGGGCGGTGGCGATCGTCACCTGACCGTCAAACTTCGACAAGGAAGCAAAGTCGTTCGCGGGGTCGCATTCAGCGCTGGTGATTGGTGCGATGAGTTGAATGCCGTTGATGGTCCGATCGAAATTGCTTATCGCCCCGTGATCAACGAGTTTCGCGGGTTCCGTAAGGTAGAGGTCCACCTTGTCGACTGGCGGCCCGCGAAATCGATGGCGGCTGTTTAGCCCGCCGCCTCACCAAATCGCTAAAACGTGTGTTTTCTCTAGCCATCAAAAAGTGACATGCGAATTTCTCGCTCTCTCGAATCGTGATCAGTTAAAGCTAGACATCAGGCCAGAAACGCTCAGCCATTTTTCTTCAGCACCATCACTTGCGCAATGGTCGATCAGACATTGGCGTCAAGTTTCAGTTTGTCCTTCGGGAAGAGCTTCACAACAACCGTCGGCAAGCGCATCAGGGCCATTCCTCTTCGACACCCCCATCAGCTTGTTCAAGTTTCCGAATCGA
The DNA here is from genome assembly GCA_045110715.1 of Rubripirellula sp. Lineage (GTDB taxonomy): Bacteria > Planctomycetota > Planctomycetia > Pirellulales > Pirellulaceae > Rubripirellula. The sequence continues at coordinate 66,310 of JBGCGI010000171.1, read as the reverse complement.
ATGCAGGGGATTTGGCCAGTTGGTGTAGGATGGAGGCAGTAAAAGTTGAATCCGTTCTCCGATGGAAGTTCTGGCTCGATGCGTGGTGCCCCTGTCCTTGTCTATGCTGGATTGCTGCTTTCCCAGCTCAGCATCGTGCCATCCGTCAGTCTTGGGCAAGGCTCAGTCGAAGCTGCAACCAGTGACAACGAATCGCAAACCGCGACTTTTGCAGGCGGCTGTTTTTGGTGCATGGAACCGCCATTCGACAAAATGGACGGGGTGTTGTCCACGACATCAGGTTACACCGGCGGACGTACCAAGAACCCTCGTTACGAACAGGTCAAGACTGGACGGACTGGCCACATCGAATCGATGCAAGTCAAGTTCGACCCCACAAAAGTGAGTTACGAACAATTGCTGTGGCTGTTCTGGCACAACGTCGATCCAACGCGATCCGATGGCCAGTTCTGCGACAAAGGTAACCAGTATCGGCCCATGATCTTCTACCACAACGCAGAACAGAGAGCGTTGGCGGAGCAGACCAAACAGAAGGCCCGCGAGCAGTTGGGAGTCCGTCTACCCACGGGAATCGTGAAAGCGACGAAGTTTTATCCTGCAGAGGACTATCATCAGGACTATTACAAGACACACCCAACGAAGTACAAGTTTTACCGCTGGAAGTGTGGCCGCGATGCCAGACTCACGGCCGTCTGGGGCGAGAAGGCTGGCAAACCCTGATCCGACTTCGCTCGATGGTGCATTCTGGATGGGGTTGCGGAACCGCGAGTTCTAACAAATGCTGGAGCAAAGACCGGGGTCTTCCTCATCACTCGCATACCACGACACCCATGCCTTCTGCACAACGAACCCGCATTGCATCTCTGGATTGCATCATCGTCGATGGTGGTCCTGCTCCCACCGTTCCAGTGGTGATCTGCCATGGCTACGGCGCTTCCTACGAAGACTTAGCACCGCTCTCTGGAGAATGGATCAATCTGCTTGGCGACAAGGCCAGCCATTTCCGCTTTGTTTTTCCTGATGCTCCCAACTCACTTGCCGAACTCGGAATGCCACAAGGGCGTGCCTGGTGGCCAATCAACATGGCAAGGCTAGCCGAGGCGATGCAGACGTCACAGTTCGAGGAGCTACATGATGCCATCCCGCCAGGAATCGACGAAGCACGACAACAACTCTGCGAGACCATCAAGAGCGTGAAGGACGGCCTTGGCGGTAGCGATGTACCGCTGGCTCTGGGTGGTTTTTCACAGGGTGCGATGCTGACGATGGACGTTGCCTTGCGCGGCGACATTCCAGCTCCACAACTGCTGCTTCAGTTCTCGGGAACGATCGTTTGTCGCGCTCAGTGGAGTCAGTCGTTCCCAAGATTGGCCAACGCAGAGGTCTTTCAGTCGCATGGTACCGAAGACCCGATTTTGCCGTTTTCAAGTGCCGCCACACTCAGCAAAATGCTTGAAGAATCAGGGACCAACATTCACTTCCATTCATTCGTGGGTCCGCACACGATCGATGTCGAATCGATTGCCAAGACCGCGCAAGCCCTGGCCAGAATTGCCGAATGAGTTAGCGATTCGATTCCGCGAACGCAGCCTCGCTGCTATCGCTGCCCCAATCGAAGACACAAAAGTCTCCTTCCTTGCCAGTCCATCTTGCAATCATGCGTTGATGGGGCGACGCCAGGTAGCTGGTGAGCGTGATCACGGAAGTATTGTAACTCGAGGTTGCTTCGGTCATTCGCAAGGTCGATGCATCCAAGCCCTTCAGGCAGCCCACCACGGTTTGACTCTCGCGAACGCTCTCCGAGGCAGCGATCGTCTCCGTCAGCATTCTCACCAGGCCATACAGCGACTGCTCGACTCGGGAATTTCGACGAATGTCGTTTGCGATCGGGTTGTCAGGATCGATCAAACTCAAGAAGGACTCGGACTCGCCAAGCCGTTGAGAAAGTTCGGTACGATTGAATTGAGAATCAAACGAAGCAGGAAGCGAGTCCAGCAAATGCGACAAAATCAGGTGCCGCTCCGCAAGCAGCTCTTGGAGTTGCCTGAGCTCCGCAACGCTTCGCGCGTGAAGGGACCGGACCGAGTGCCAGGATCGATATAGAATGATGCCAGCAACGAACACTAGAACCACAACGATGTAGGCTAGATACTCCACGCACTTCTCGACTTTGCATTGAACTGAAAGTTTACTGTCGATCCCTCAAGAAGACTGTCCGGAACTTGTTACCCTACCGGAAGGCAGGACGGCAATCCCCCTAGCGGAGAGTCGCTGTGCGAGCAGCGTTCAAGAGCCTTCCCTCTCAAGCAACAACCAAGCCCAACTATGAATCGCATCGCTAGTCGTCGACCTGAACCGAACGAAACGACATCGGACTACCACTGGCAATTGATCAACTTGTTGGAAGGTGACAGTGTACTCACCGCACTTGAAGGGCACCTATTTTGGCTGTGCGAACTTGCCAGCCATATCAGCACCGAACAGGTTGACAAAATACACCCTCCCTATGGCTGGACGATTCGACAAGTCATCGAACATTGCGCCGATGCAGAGAGAGTTTTCGGTTACCGCATGCTCCGGCTCGCTGCCGGCGACACCACGCAGCTGCCGGGTTGGGACGAAAACATGTACGCGGATCGTCGGTTCGGTTTGGGAAATTTTGGCAGCTTGATCACGGAACTGGGACTGCTAAGACAATCCAACCTCGTGATGCTGCGCAGGATCATTCCCCAAGCTTGGGACCATCGAGGAGAAGTCGATGGAATCACGCTCAGCCTGCGAGCAATCGCTTGGATCTCGGCCGGCCACTTGGAACATCATCTGACCATCATCGAAGAACGATGTGGTTTGAAGGTCCCCAGATCCATGGCCGACATGAAATCCATGAATAGCGCCAGCAGCTGATCCCCCTCAAGGCTCCGTCTTCCATCGCAGGCCTCGCTGGTCAATTGCTTGCAAACCGGATTTCTCTGGTGCCTGGCTAGCGTTTTTTCCTATGGTCCAGTTGAAAGGTCTCGCATACCGAAGGGAGGTATGCCATAGCGGAGCGATCCTTGCAGGGAGTTCCGCTGCATGAGACCCGCGGACCAACAAAGCAACGGGCCATTATCGATGGATCGACTGATCACCATTCTACGAGCGGCACATTGTCGTAGTACGCACCAATTCTTTGTGGTCGATGCGATTCCCCTTGTCACAACGCCTGCCGGCCAGCGTCTGGGAACCCAGATGCTTCGCAACTACAAGCGATACCTGGTTGGTGCCAAGGCGCCTGACAAAGACTTTCGCGACTTTCGCAACCATGTGCTCCATGTCCAGGACGATCACTGGGGAGGTGCCGCCAAGAAAGCCGAAGAGTGGTACGGACAACTTATACGCAAAATTCGGGAGGGCGAATGGTCTGATGCGGCCTACTGTGCGGGTGTGCTGAGCCATTATTTCACAGACCCACTGATGCCCTTGCACACGGCTCAGTCAAAGAAGGAGTCCATCGTCCACCGCCCTTTGGAATGGAGCGTGACGAAGTCTTACGATCGCATCTTGAAGTGCTACCAACAGGGTCGGCATAAGATCGTTTTCCAAATTGCCCGCCAAGACGGCTGGCTGAGTGACGCGGTTGTCAAAGGCGCTGAACTATCGAATCGCTACTATGACTTTTTGATCGACCGCTATGACTTGGAAGTAGGCGCGAAACGTCCTGAACAAGGCTTCGACGTTGAATCGATTGACGTGTTAGCAGGTTTGTTTGGCGTTGCATTGAATGGCTGGGCAAGAATCCTAGAACTGGCTGCGGAAGAGTCGAACGTCGAGATTCCGGAAGCCACGCTTTCCGTCCCAGAGCTTATCGCCGGGATTTCGATGCCAGCCGCATGGATCGTCCGCCGGATCGCATCGCACAGTGAACAAAGAGCCGTTCAAGCTTTGTTCGATGAGTACCAGGCAACCGGTGACGTCGTTGAGAATCTCCCTGCTGAAGTCGCGAGTGTCAGCCTCGAGCGCAAACGGGATCGCAAACTTGTACGAGATCGTTCCCGCGCGACGGTGAAACCACGTGTGAGCAACTCATCAGCGAACATCAAGCCAATAGAAACGGATGCGACTCCCGCTGAAACGTTCATTCGACCGTCCAGCGAGTCTGGCACGGTGCCGTTTGTCGCTTCACAGGCCGAGCTAACAACAACGGTTCAGCCTAGCTTGGCGATGACCGATGACTTGGTGGACGCTCCTTCCATTGGCCCCAAAACGGCCAAACGGTTTGCCGAAATTGGCGTGACTTCCGTGGAGCAATTCCTTGCTGGCGACTCCGAAAAAATGTCCCAGGCGATCAACACGCGGTGGATCAAGCCGGAAACGATCATCGACTGGCAAGACCAAGCTCGCCTGGTAGCGACTGTCGTGGGTTTGTGTGGTTACAAAGCACAGCTGTTGGTCGGCGTTGAATGCCGTACAGCGAGCGAGTTGGCTGCTGCCGAAGCCGTGGCCCTTCACCGCCAGATCGAGCAATTCGCGGCGACCAGCAATGGTAAACGGGCGCTACGAAGCAGCGCCGTTCCATCGCAGGAAGATGTCGCCATCTGGATCGAAAACGCAGAACGCTTCTCCATCAAACGTTCTGCGTGAACCTGCCAACAGGCATTCGTTCGGCCAGCTTTTGACTGACACGAGACTATTGATTCAACTGCTCTTCAATCGTCTCACCCGCTGCTCGCGTTCCTAAAGCGCCCCACAATCCGTAGGGGCTTTCGCTTCCGGGCACAGAAAGACCAGTACCATTCAACCAGACGTTGCCTTGGTGGATATCACCTGCTTCGACCGAATCGGTCATGAAGACCACTGCACCATCACCCATCAGAACATGGACGCCGCCTTGATGTCGGCTGCTGGCAGGAGCAAGGCCAGGTGCACCAACACCAGCATTCCCACCACCACCAAGACATAGTTCTCGGTTCGGTGGCAGGATCGTATTGAAATCATTCCAAACCGTCCCAGCATCCGCCCAGCGGTAACCTCGTCCCTGAGCAACAGCAGCAAGTGTTGGCGCCGTGCCTCCGTCGCTTCCATTGGACCAAAAATTTGGTCGGGCGGGACTGATCAGTCCATCGTGATCACAGTGGTCAGGCTCGTCGCGGACGTTTGCCGTTCCGTTGCGAATGGCAGCTATCGTACGAATATCACGGTCACCAAGATCCGTTGCAATTTCACCGCAGAAAATCGTGTTGGACAAGCCATCGAGTACATCGCGGAACTTCGTGTCCTGTCGCGGTACAAATGCTCCACGACAGGCTGCATTTGAACGTCGAACCACCCACAACTGAGTCGGTCGCGTGATCACGCCGGCCATGATTTGAATCGGACCGTTGTTCATCATATCAATGGAGTCGCCCAGACAAGCCGCGTAGTTTATGCGTCCGAAAGCGGGACGTCCGGTTCCTGGATCACTGGGGCAACGGAGGGTCGGGACCTCGGTCAGCCAAGGAATGTACTGGCCAGTCCAAGGCGCTGGCCCCATCGCTGGATAGGGCGGTGTCTGGAGGGTTTGGTCCAAGCGATTTTGATTGGGATAAGCGATTTGCTCCCAAAGACCTTGCTGCTCTAAGAACGGCAGCAGTCCCACCATGTAGGACAACGACATTCGGTTGTTCATGTTGGTGGGCGCATTGTTGTCGGTCCAAGTACCGCCCTGATGTCGTGGAAGTTGCTTGTAGGCTGAGTGATAGTTATGAATGGAGAGACCGATTTGCTTAAAATTATTGCTGCAGCTCATCCGTCGAGCTGCTTCACGAGCGGCTTGGACTGCTGGCAACAGCAATCCAACCAACACGCCGATGATCGCGATCACGACCAACAGTTCTACAAGGGTGAAGCCGTTGCGCCGGCGCTGAAAATGATTGTCCGCGCAGCAAGGCGCAGATGGAGCGAAAGATGTCATGGTAAGATGTATCCACTGATTCAATGATTGCTAGAAATGAAGAACTTCAGGCAATCGACGGTGGACCACGACTCAGATGCTCGAACCCAATCCAATGGGTGCGAAGCAGACAGTCCCATGCAACCAAACGCGTAAGGGAATCAGAAGTGACAGGTTCGGTTCGCCTTAACGCCGGAGAGGCAAGCGTCCTGGCGATGCAGGCCGCACAAAGCCCATCACATCCATCAAGTAAGGCCGCGACCAGTTGTGGGCCATGGAAGTCTCCCTCTTCAACAGAGATGTGATCCGACTGGGAGTCGGTGTCACCGACTGGGCTGCACGCACAGGCGGTCTGCTGGTGGGCAACATCTTGAACTTTAACGTCATGATGGTGATTCGCATGAAAGTGCGTGGCAGGCAATAACCAACCACCCAGCAGATATACGATCATCGTAAAACGGGAAATCCAACACATTGTCTATATTCGGGGTCAACGTTGAAGTGAACCCAATTCTGAACCAACTCTCTCGATACTCAAACACCGATATGAAATTTTTGGCCAACCAGGATCACGAAGTTTGAAAACCTTCATCTCCCAACGATCAGCAACGACGGACTCAATGCCGGTCTCTACACTAGTTAAGCGGAATCCTGCAAGCTATACCGCAGCACCCCCCCCAAATGGTTTCACTCGAGACCAGCAGACTCTCATCGTTTCCATACGGCGACAGAATCTCGCTAGTTCGCTGAAAACTCAGACGGTCACTTGGGTGTTTGCTTCCGACATGGGATAAATAGCGGATTGTGAACGCTTCCCAGACACCATTTTGCACGGCAGTTCCTTGTTCGAAGACACTCTTAGCCCACTTCTTGGCGAATCAGCAGATCCTGTCGCAGCCGGTTGGCAACTCCGCCAACTTGCCGAGAGCGCAGTAGATCGCCCCCAGGAATTACTGTCAGAGATGGCTCAGGCTTCCAAAAAGCTTGCCGTATCAGATCCGGCAATTCTTGGCGGCTTGCTTCGCGTGCTGCACACGGTGCTGCTGGAAGCAGGCCGGGAGACCATGGAAACCGCCGATCCTGGCGGGTTGATTTCCATTCATCAGTCATTGCCTGACGAGACTCCGAATCGTCATTTGCTTCTGCAAATGTTGGCGATGATTCACAGTCAGGCTTCTCTGGAGTTGCTGGTGGCGGCCTTGAATGACAATCCGCCGACCAAGTGGGTCGAGGCAGCTCAAGTCCTGAGCCCCTTGATGCAGCACAAAGGTTGGCCAGTCAACGCGTTCTTTCCGGCGGCACTGGACTGCATGCAGCACGCGGTCCTGGCGTCACCTTTGTTGGATTTGGCGAACTACGTTTTTCGTACCAACGAGTTGGAACAACACCCCGCCGCTGAGCGGCTCACGATGTTGAACCATTTGCTGGGTGAAGTCAGTGGTCGACTAAGCAAGTTTGAGGACAACCCACGTACTTTTGGTGACGACGTTGATACGGTGCACGCCATGCTTGGCGAAGCGGTTGCGCTCGCAGTCTCGCTGTGCGACACCGTTGGCTTGATTGGTGATGAATCATCGATCGGCAAGCTAAACCAAACGGTCGAACTGAGACATCGACGCGTGCAATGTGAAGCTGCGGGAGCACTCGCGAAACTTGGTGACGATCTGGGTCAGAAACGTTTGCTAGAACTAACGGCCGATCCGGCAGCGCGACTGCGGGCAATCGCCTACGCGGACGAGCTTGAGATTGGGGAACTGGTGGATCCCGCCCATCGCACTGACGGCGCGACTGCAGAAGCCGAGATGGCACTTTGGCTGAGCCAGCCCCAGCAAATGGGAGTGCCCCCAACTGACATCGAGATGATTGAGACTCGGCGACTTCTGTGGCCAAGCTTCACCGATCCAGTCGGTGTCTTCTTGGTTCGATTCGAGTACAACTTCGGCGACCGCACCTACAGCAACGTGGGGATCACCGGTCCGGTGACGTTTGCCATGTCGACCGATGTGGCGAACCTGCCGATGGAAGACATTTTCGCGATCTACGCTGGCTGGCACGCAGATCACCCCGAGATCTTTGCGGTGGCAGCGGACCAATTCAATGACGCGCAAACGCGAATCATGGGCACGTATCAGAAACACTTGGGGCAAGTGGGATACGAGTCGGTCAAACCTGCCTTGCTTGGATTCTTTTTGGATGAGCAAGCCGGCATCTTCACAGCAGTTCGAGATGCGACCCAATGCGTGGTGGTGACCGACGGTCTGGAGACGATCGACCATCCTACAGCGGGGCGTCTGCGGCCACTTTCACCTGGCGACCTGTTCAACCTATATAAAGGAAGGAAGATGCTGCGGACGTTCAATCCCAACTCGTAGGACGTTTGCACCTGAAATCCGCTGTCCTGGCAGCCACGAAAGGTGAACTGATGTCCTTCAATTTAGGCCGAGTGATTGACTGTGAAGGTCGACTGCAACATGACTTCATCGAGTTCGCCAGGCTGTGGGCCGATGTGAAGGAAGACTGGCTCGACGACCGCTGCCGTAAGTTTGAACAGGAACACCTCGCAACGCTTGGTCCCAGTCTCAGCCGCTTCACGTCCACGCTGCACGAATTCTGTGATTCCGTTCGAAAAGCGGAAGCGGATTTGAAGGACAGTCGACTTGTTTCTGACGAACTACAATAGAGTTACTTATCTTGCTTTGCTCGTCGTGAATGTTGGTCCTTGATCATGAAAGATTCCTCCGTTTCTCCTGTGGGGCTATTTGACACCCGACGCCAACGGCAACTTCTGGACGGTCTGGCTGAACGCTTCCGCCATTGTCTTGATCAGCAACAGGTGCTGCAAACCAAACACGCGCAGCAACGCGTCCAAGAGGAAGAGCAGTTCGCGACCGCACGAGCCCAGGTCACCGCTGAATGCCGAACTCAGCGCCGTAACATGCTGCGTCAGTGGGACGATGCGGACGAGAGTTTGACCAGTCGCTACGAAGCTTCGGCGATTCAAAATCGAAAAGATCTCAATCGGCTCGCGGCATTGTTCCGTCGCAAGCTAGCCGATGAGACAAAAGTGATCGAACGCAAGGTCGAGGCCCGTCGGCAAGCCGTCCTTCAACAGTACGAGAACCGCAAGAACCAACCGGGACAACAGAAACGCAAAGAGCACAAACTGATCGACGAGTCTCTGCACGGCATTCACGAGAACCTTGAATGGGGCCGCGCTTTAACCATTCGCAGACTTGACCGACTTCCCGAAGTGCTTCCCGCAGAAGACTCCAGCGAAGACATGCGGGAATCGACACCTGACTCGGTGCAGGATTCCATCGAAACCATCGGACGGCTGACTCGCAAATGCAACAAGACAGTCGAGGAGATGCAAACGGGTGCAGCTTCCAAAATCGTCGATTCGTTCTACTTGCCAGCGGGAGTTGCGGTTTTTCTTGTCCTCTGGGCGATCGCCGCTTTCTTCCTTGCCCCGCCACCACCTTGGCTCATGATGGCGGCTGGAATCATTCCCGCTGGCCTGCTTGGCTTCACCATCTACTTGATCCTGCTGTGGCCGCTCAAACGAATGACTCGGCGATTGTATCCACGATTTGAGCGGATTGGCCAAGCCGCTGAAGAGTGCGCATCCACAGGACGCAAGATCTCCGCGCAGATGGCATCTGATACATCCGCAGAACTCGTCCAGCGCCGCGACGCGCACTTGGAAGCGGCCAAGCGATGGCAGGTAGAGCAGATCGCGGCGCTCGGTGAAAGACTGCAGGCCGAAGAAGAGGGAATTCGTGAAAAACTGACCAAGGCACTCGAGGACGCCGACCAAGATTTCACCGACTCCTTCGCAACGGTTGGCAACGAAATGCGATCCAAAGCGGATGCCGTTGCCCAAGGGATCACACAGAAGCTCGCCGCAGCCGATCAAACGGTCCAGCAACAGCGGGAAGCAAACGCTGCCGAGCGATACAACGAACTGAAGCGTTTGGCCGCTCGATTGAAGGACGGTGTCGGGCGTGGATTGAGTCGTATCACCCAATCAGACCAACTGGTGCAGGAGCATTTTCCAGATTGGAAAACTCTGCTGGACTCTGAACCGAGCCGTCGGAATCTCGACTTCGTCCCGCTCGGTTCGCTGCGAGTCAGCGATAGTTTACGGCAACTCCTACAACAAGACGCACAGAGCAATGGAACCGCTGGCACCGAGCAACTTCCCACCTTATTGGCCGACGCCGAAATCCCCACCTCTCTGCCCGTCGTTCTCCATCGACGACTGCACAGTGGAGTTGTCATTCGTGCTGCAAGCGCTCATGTCGATCAGGCGTTGGATCTTGCTCATCAGATCCTGTGGCGATTGCTTTGCGGCGCCCCAGCAGCTCAAGCCAAACTGACGCTGATTGATCCTCTCGGGCGAGGCCAGCATTTCACAAGTTTCATGGCCTTAGCCGATCATGATCCATCACTCGTCGGACATCGCGTCTGGACGACGGACAATAAGATCGATGCCAGACTTGGTGAGTTGGCCCACCACGTGGAGGACGTTCTCCAAGCAAGCTTGCGCGATCGGTTTGAGAAAATCGAGGACTACAACGAGGTCGCCGGGTCGATGGCCGAACCTTATCGCGCCGTCGCGGCAGTCGGATTCCCAGAAGGACTTTCACGTGATGCGAACCGACACCTCCGAGCGTTGATCGAAAGTGGTTTGCGCTGTGGAATCTTTACCGTGTTGGTTTGCGACGATTCAAAGGAGTGGCCGTCGGACATGCCGATTCCGGCTGGCGAGAAAATGCTGCAGTTGCACGTTGATGAACACGGGGACTGGCGACTGCTCTCGGAAGGTCTTGAAAATTTGCCATTCGAGCCGGCAAAGTCCCCGCCGGCTTCGCTCCGCAACGATCTGGTCGAGAAAATTGGCGTCGCTGCGGTCAATGCTTCTCGCGTAGAGATCCCGCTCGAAAACATTCTTTCGGCAGCCGATGAGGGAAAAGGATCCACCACCGATGGAATCGATATCGTTGTCGGTAGCCAAGGAGCCAACCGGTCGCTCAGCTTGGAATTGGGCGAAGGGGTTCGCCAGCATGTCTTGATTGCCGGAAAGACTGGATCCGGAAAGAGTACGCTGCTGCACTCGATCATCACCTCTGGTGCCCACCACTATCGTCCCGACCAACTGCAGTATTACCTACTGGACTTTAAGAAGGGGGTTGAGTTCAAGCCGTACGCTGAAATCGGGCTGCCTCACGCCAGAGTGATTGGCATCGAAAGCGAACGTGAATTCGGTCGGAGCGTGCTACAGCGACTCGATGAAGAATTGCAAGAACGTGGTGAGAAGTTTCGTTCCGTCGGCGTTCAAGAGCTTGGCGAATACCGCGAGAAGGCCAGCCAACCGCTGCCACGAATCATGCTGGTCATCGACGAATTTCAAGAGCTATTCGTACGCGACGATCGCTTGGCGGGCGACTGCGCCATGCTGCTGGACCGATTGGTTCGACAAGGTCGATCTTTCGGAATGCACGTGATTTTGAGTAGTCAGTCGCTTGCTGGCGCCTATTCACTGCCCCGTGCGACCTTGGGTCAAATGGCCGTTCGCATCGCCATGCAGTGCAGCGAATCCGATGCGGCATTGATCCTCTCGGACGACAACACAGCGGCTCGTTTGATCAGTCGTCCTGGCGAGGCGATCTACAACGATGCAGGTGGACTCGTTGAAGGCAACCAACCCTTCCAAGTCGCCTGGTTGGCTTCCAGCCGCCATCGTGAAATGCTCAGCGCCATCACCGCGCGCGACGAATCGTACCAAGCACAGCTGCCGCCACCGGTCGTCTTCGAGGGGAATCGGCCTTGCAAATGGACTCCCACATTGGCCAACGCTGCCATCAACAGTGAGAGTTCCAGTAAGCTCTGCGGCTTGATCGGCGAGTCGGTCGAAATCGGTCCCCCCATGGCACTCTCTCTCTCGCGAGACACCGGCCGCAATGTTCTGCTGATTACAGCAGCCGAATCGCGAGGCGGAATCTTGGCCTCTACGATTTCCGGCTTCGCCAAGAATGATCCGCGTCTCGAAGTGATCTACTTTGATGGGTCTCGAGTCGATGATGCGGCCTCGGTCGCCCCCTGGTTTTCCGATGCCGGCTTGAACATCAAGACCGTGAAAACGCGGGATAGCGAATCCGAGATGGTTCGGATCAGTGAGCTGATTCAGGAACGAGGCGACGACGCCCCAGATGCAGCTCCGATCGTTGTGATCGTTGATCCGGTTGAGCGTTTTCGAGATCTCCGGCAAAGCGAATCTTTCAACTTCTCACTTGATTCGCCAGGTGCCGCCGTCAATGGCGGAACAGCACTGCAAACGGTCCTCCGCGACGGACCGTCAGCCAACGTGTTTGTGTTTCTCGTATGCGGATCGGCTGAGACTCTCTCGCGTTGGTTGCCAAGAGCGTCCCAGCACGACTTGGAATTGCGAATTCTGGGACAGATGAATCAATCGGACTCCTCGCTGTTGATCGATTCTCCGATGGCCTCCGATCTCTCGGCCGCCACGATGCTGATGTACGACGACGCCGACGGACGGATCAGTAAGTTTCGCCAATGCGACTTCCCGGATACCGAAGCTGTGAAACAATGGCTTGTGAAGTAGCTCGGTCCGCTATCGTTTGGTCGCGTCCATCACGTAGCGAAACGACATCAGGTGAAATGGCTTGATTGAGGTGAAACCGTTGACTGCCTTCCACAGCCACAGAGTTCGTTCATTCAAGAAGCTGATGATCGTATTGTCGTAGCGAACCTGCACGTCGAATCGATCTCGAATTTTCCGTGGCAACGTCATCTGGTTCTGCGTGAACAATCGCCATTCTGATCGCCGTCGCGCGTGATACCAGGTGATCGATGGATTCATCAAGTTCGGTTCGGTGGCAATGAAACGACCACCCGGTTTCAAGACTCGATGCACCTCATCGAGCGCCCGCGAAACACCCGAGAGATGGTGCAGAGAGTCCCAGCAATGGACCACGTCCATGGACGCGTCCTCAAAGTCCAACTCCAGGGCAGAACACTCTTTTACACTGCAGTTGGTTAGTTGATGGGCTTCTATCAGGTGTTCCGCCTCCTCCAGCATCTCACGACTCACATCGACGCCGACGATTGAATCCGCGTGTTTGCTCAATAGCGGATAGTAAAAACCGGTGCCGCAACCAAGATCCAAGACCCGGCCAGCCTGGACCGGAAACAGTTCCTGGAAGGCTTGCTTCAGGAGGTTCGCGACCAGTGGGTTCTTTTCCAGAATCCCGGTGTCGAAGCGTTGATAGTACAACGACTTTTTGTCAGCCAGCACGTTGTCGTAGTGGCGACGATTGTCGTCCAGATCATGAAACACGAAATAACACTCGACTTCCGCCACGGAAGAGGCGTCCGTTCTCAATTGTAGAAAGTCACTGAGATTACTAGACTTGCGACGCTGGTGCAAATCACGGATCGACGTTTTTCATTGGAATGGATCCTTCGTTTTTGCCGATCTCAAAGTCACCCAAAGCCCACATGTCTTCTGAGTGACGTCCGATGTGAACCGAAAGCTAGAAAATAGAACTCGCAGTGAACGCCGCCGCTCGCATCATCAGCACTTGGCCCTTGCAGATGGAGCTGGCATGCGCGTTGGCGTAATCGGAGCCGGACCAGCCGGTCTGACAGCTGCGCTCTCGCTACAGACCGGTGGCGCTGATGTCGAAGTGCTCGAGGCAAGCTCCTCCGTTGGCGGCCTATCACGCAGCATCGACCTGTGGGGACAACGTGTTGATATCGGACCTCACCGCTTTTTCAGCACAGACGAGCGGATCAATCGGTTCTGGCTCGACGTCGTCGGCGAAAACTACCGGATGGTGGAAAGACTGACCCGAGTATGTTTCCGAGGCGAGTTGATCGACTATCCAATTCGACCTCTTGGCGCCATGCGACAACTTGGGTGGCTCGATGCAGCTCGCTGTCTGTCGAGCTACGTTCATCAGAAACTGGTTCCACCACGTCAAACACAAGCACCTTCGTTTGAATCATGGGTAACCTCTCGATTCGGACATCGACTGTTCGAGATGTTCTTTCAATCCTACAGCGAGAAACTCTGGGGAATTCCCTGCCATGAGCTCAGTGCTGATTTTGCAGCACAACGCATCCGCGAATTCTCGCTCGGGGCGGCAGTACTCAGTTCGATTTTCCCCAATCGTGCTCAGCATCACAAAACGCTCGCCGATCGTTTCGCCTATCCGATTGGCGGCACTGGCTCGGTCTACGAGACGATGGCGAAGCGACTTCAAAATCGTGGCGGACTGCTGCAGCTCAACAGCCCCGTTGCAAAAGTTCTGCACGAGGGAGGCAAAGTGCATGGCGTCCAGCTGATCAGTGGCGAACAAAAGCAATTCGATCACGTGGTTTCGACGATGCCATTGTCACTTCTCGTTCAAGGCCTGTCCAATCAAGACGATCAAGTACCACAACAAGTCAAAACAGCAGTCGACGCACTCACTTTTAGAAACACGATTTTGGTCTATCTGCATGTCGACAGTGATTCACTGTTTGATGACCAATGGCTGTACGTCCAATCTCCCGAAGTGGGGATCGGTCGGGTGACCAATTTTCGAAATTGGATTCCCGAGTTGAGAGGCAAGTCGAACTCAACGGTCTTGGCCGTCGAACGATGGTGCAACAACGATGATCCGGACTGGTCCGCCAGCGACCATGATTTGATCGGACTCTGCAGTGACGAACTGTGCTCGATCGGCCTCCTGAGAGCGGAGACGGTGCTGGACGGCTTCGTGATGCGAATCGAGCGTTCCTATCCAATCTATCGCATCGGTTATCAAGCTCACATTGCGTGCATCGCTGAGTATCTTTCTGGTCTCTCGGGAATCACACCCATCGGACGCAACGGCGCGTTCAAATACAACAATCAGGATCACAGTATTCTGATGGGACTGCTGGCGTCCGAGAATGTTCTGCATGACGCGGGCCATGATCTTTGGAACGTCAATTCAGATTTCGATAGCTACCAAGAACGCACCGTGATCACAGAAACCGGTTTGGTCAGCCATGGACACTAACCAGCACGAATCGAATCGGCATCATCGCCTGCTCTATGTGCTAGGTGGTGTGATCCTTGCAGTGGCAATCGCGATCACTTACCGACCTGCGTTGGACGCTCCATTCATTTTTGATGACGAAGTTTCACTGAACAACAACGAGTCGATTCGCAGCCTTTGGCCGCTGATTCAAGACAACGGCATCGGGGCGCTCAATTCAGGCCCAGACAATCCGCTTTCGGCGCGACCTCTGGTTAATTTTTCGTTCGCCATCAACTACTTCTTCGGTCAGCTCAATCCGGTTGGCTATCGAATCGTCAACTTGGTGATCCACTGGATAACGGCAGTCCTACTTTGGATTTTGGTCGCAAAAACACTGCGTCTGCCCCCGCTTCAAGAACGGTTCTCAGCGATATCCGGCAGAACGGGGTTCCTCAGTGCGTTGCTTTGGTCGCTGCATCCGATCAATAGCGAATCGGTGATCTACATGACGCAGCGAACCGAGCTGATGATGGGAATGTTCTACCTGATGACGCTCTTGCTTTGCCTCTGTTACTGGCAGGCAGAAAGTACGAAATCCAGACTCGGCTTCTTACTGCTCGCCATGACTGCCTGCGTCGCTGGCGTCCTCAGCAAAGAGATGATGGCATCCGTCCCGGGCGTCGTGTTGTTGTACGAGAGTCTCTTCGTCCGTGAGTCCCTGCGCGACGCGATACGTCAGTCCTGGAAGTTGTACTTAGCACTTGCGCTTTCCTGGATCCCATTCGCCTTGATGTACTCCTTTGGCTGGCGGACGCCCGGTGGAGGATTCAGCGAGGGAGTCCTACCTCATCACTGGTGGATCAGCCAATCGCCCGTCGTGTTCACCTACCTGAAACTTGTGTTTTGGCCTGATCCGCTGGTCATTCACTATGGTTTCCCAGTCCTGACAGCGGTTTCCCAAGCTTGGCCTGCCGTGCTTGGCAATGCGATCTTGATCCTGGCTGCGATCTGGCTGTGGCGGCGCAGGTCGCCCGCGGCGTTTTCAATCATCGCGTTTTACGCCGTACTCTCGCCTACGCTGCTGATCCCATTGCCAGATGAACCAGCAGCCGAAAGACGCATGTACATTCCACTCGCTGCACTGGTCCCGCTACTCGCTATCGGTGCTCATTTGCTGGTCGCTAGGATAACGGGATTGGTGAAAGTCAAACACGAGAACACCAGTCGCGCATTCGCCGCAATCTTGCTTGCTTCTCTGGCGATTCTTTTCGGCGTGATTTCGCTACGCCGTGCGGCGCTCTATCAAAATCATCTCGCACTTTGGCAGCACACGCTCGTTCACCAAGCCCACAATCCGGTGGCCTGGTATAGCACTGGCACGCTACTCGCATTGGATGACAAAGTAGAAGCCGCGGTCCCCTACTTTCAAGAAGCCGCACGACTGGATCCAACCTACTACAAAGCGGTTTACAACCTAGCTCACGCCTACGACCGGCTGGGGCAAGACCAAGAGGCTGCGGATTGGTACGAAAAGACGCTTGAGATTGAACCCGATGACGCGGCAACCCATTTGAACCTCGGAAATCTGCTGGAAAACCTTGGCCACCCCCTAACGGCAATCGAACACTATCGAGCTGCGATCGCAACGGATCCCAAGTTTGAGCCGGCCAGAACCAATCTTGGATTGATACTCTTGTCCCGTGGAAATGCGACGGAGGCGGTCATCCATCTGCGATCAGCCGTTTCCATCAAAGAAACCATCGAAGGTTACATGAACCTAATTCTGGCCAATTCGCGCGCAGGCCAGACTCAAGACACGCTCGAAACACTCGAGGCCGCAATGGACTTCGCCAAGCGGCAGGGCGACCAAGCTCTGGAAGCCAGGCTCGAGCAGGCGCACTCCCGACTTCAAAATGCGAATGCAACCCAATGAATTCGTTTCCGTCACAGAATCGGGGTGTCATGCGACGCCACATACCGACTCGCCTGCTTCTGTTGCTGATCGGAGTTCTTGGATGTACCGATCAAACAAGTCGCCTACCCGCTGCAGAACGTCCCAATATCGTGATGATCATCTCAGACGATCAAACGTTTTCGGATCTTGGGTTCATGGGGAACTCGGTTGTCCAAACGCCAAACTTGGATGCACTTGCTAGGCGTTCAGCCCGATTTACTCATGGCTATGTTCCCAGCAGTGTTTGTCGCCCATCTTTGGTGACGCTGCTAACCGGCTTGTATCCGCACCAGCACGGCGTGTACTTCAATCATCCGCCACCTGGCTTCAGCGGGCTTACCAAGTCACCCACCATCGATCGAAAGGAATTCGAGAGGCTCCGTCATCGGGCAACGAAGTTCGTGCGTGATGTTCCAACGCTGCCTCGGATCCTGGCCGAGAACGGATACCGCTGTTTGCAAACGGGAAAGTACTGGGAGGGCCACTATCGCAATGCTGGATTCACCGACGGGATGACGACCGCGCGCCCAACTCCTGGAGCCACGTATGGCAACAAGGCCTTGGCCAACGGGCAGCAGGTCGCTCACGGAAATGGAGACGCGGGCTTGGCGATCGGCCGAGAGACGATGAAACCGATCCGCGATTTCCTTGCTTCGATCGACGATCAACCATTCTTCATTTGGTACGCGCCGTTTTTGCCGCACCTGCCCCACAATTCGCCCGAGCACTTCGAGAACCTCTACCCGAAAAACCTCAGCCCACACCTGCGCAAGTACTACGCCGCCTGCAGCCAATTCGACCAGACGGTCGGTACGCTGATGGAGAACGTGGAAGCGGCCAGCAAACGCGACACAGTCTACGTCTTCGTGATCGACAACGGCTTCACCCCTGATCCCGACCAGCCCATGCGCGACGGGCACGGCTTCAACTACACATCGCGAAGTAAACGCTCGCCGTTTGAGCAAGGACTGCGAACCCCAATCTTGATCGCATGGGACGGTCATGTCGTGCCTGTGACATGCACATCGCTGTGCAGCAGTGTCGACATCATGCCAACCTTGCTGGAGGCAGTCGAGATCGACGCACCGGCATCGCTACCGGGCCGAAGCTTGCTGTCGGTGGCAACAGCCCAAAAAACAGAGCTCGACCCTGAGCCCGTTTTCGGTGCGATCTATCCAGGAGATGCAAGCGTGCTCGACAATCCGTCGGCGGACGTTGCCTATCGCTGGGTCCGAGACCAAAACTTCAAACTGATCGTTCCCCATTCAACAAAGAGCAGCAAACAAGGCAAAGACCCGGGCAAGCGTCCCTGGGGGGACTACCTCTCTCCAAAACCGCATTTGTTCGACCTATCAGCGGACCCCAATGAGCAGCACAACTTGGCTCAACAAGAAAATCACGCCAAAGTGCTAGCCGATCTAACGCAAAAGCTGAATGATTGGTGGACACCCAACCCAAGGTGAAGAGAGACTCAAGCCCGTAGGCGAGCAACCAACCAAGCCTTCAGAAAATTCCAAGGAAGGAAAAACCGACCAAAAAAGCGACGCGGACGGGACTCGAACCCGCAACCTCCGGATCGACAGTCCGGGGCTCTAACCAATTGAGCTACCGCGCCTTCTTAGCAGTGTGCTGTTTCAGGCTGGATGGCGAATTATATCGAGCGATCACAGACTCGCAAGTCCAGCTCTTCCGCTTCGACAGATTGTTCCACTTATGTGGGCAAATTTTTCACCCAACCGCCGTTAAACCCGGTATTTCCGGAAGTTTCTCGCCTGGGCCTCTCTCCTAACCTAGCGTTTTCCTACGGTTCGATCCCATCGTCGGCGATCAATCTTCTCAGACACCAAGAAAGAAACTGGGTTCATCATGATGTCAGCTATCGTTGCCGGATTCACGCTGAGCGTTTGGTTCATCGACGCGTGGGGCGAAACCTCTCGCTATTTCAGTTCCATGAATACGATTCAATGGGGCGTTGTCTCCGCTTGCAGTGTGGTTTTCGGCTTTTTGTGCCTCAAAGGCAGCAACGCCAACCGCTAATCGAAGAATTTTTTTCTTCGCCCCAGCGATCCCCAGCTTCTTGGGATCGCTGGGCATGACTGTCGTTCTTCCGCAAAGATTTTGCAGGAAGGCTCTCCAGCGGTATCATGAGCGAAAAGTAGTTTTCGCCCACTACTTCTCGCGCCCGATAATGAAGGAGTCGAACGATGCCGTTGTTTGAAGTTGAGACAGATTCACACATCATCATTACCTGGGCCGCAGACGAAGACGCTGCCAACGGTGTGGTCAAAGACGCCTATCCCACCGATGAAGTCGTCCGCCTGACCAAACGCCCCCGTGATACCTGGGTGATCAGCAAGGGCGCCCTTGGTTTGACCACCACGAAACTGGACCCCTGCGCGGTGGCCCGCGATTGCCTCAGTCGCTCCGCCGGTGACAAAGTCAACGCAATTCGTCTCTATCGAATGGAAACCGGCAGCGACTTAGAGCATGCACGGAAGGCCATTGAATCCAACATGGTCATGGGTTGGTAGCGGCAATCGTGAGTCGACGCGTTGTCCGCTTCAACAACGAGCGTTGACGGAATGCCGACTTCTTGGTTGAAAATCGTTTAGAATATACTTCTCGTCTATTCCCCAGGTGCATTCGAAACGCTCATTCTTGAAACGCCCCATGTCGCGTGGCCCTTTTCTACTCGCACTTCTTTGCCTGCCATTCATTGTGGGATGTGAAGGATGTCGGCGTGACCCAGGTCCCGAAGACGAAGCCAACAATGAACAGCAAGCGCCACTGGAGGACTTTTCATCGCGTCCACCGTTGGCGTTCCCTGCGGGCATCGATGTTCGCTCCAAAGGCATCAAACCTGGCCATTGGCTGACCGCGTCGCAACCTATCAAAAGCAACAAGATTGATGCTCGAGGAGAATTGCACAGTCGATCTTCTGCCAAAGGTGCGAATTTTCGATCGGGCGAAGAGCAGACCTTCCAAGGCGAAGTTCGGTCGGTCCGTCCCGTCGTTTTGCCCAAAGGCCAGCTTCGTCGATTCGATTTTCGGATGCTGGCTCCTGTCCCCGCCAACACTGATCGCAAAACCAGTTTGCTGAACAGTCGGTTCGTTTCGTCTGGCCGGACGGTGTACTATGACATTGGCAGTGATCCATTCAAGTCTCTGCTGAACGAAGAATATTTCTTTGTCATTCTGACCACCCGCCCGGAGCGTTTCGCACGATTTCAAGTCGCGAACTGGGTACGTCCCGAGTATGAATATCAAGACTCTGCAGCCAACTATCGCATCGTCTTGCCGCCGGTGGATGATTTGCTACCGCTCTCCGAAACCATGCTCGATTGGACCAGCACTGCGGTCGTGCTTTGGGATGATCTTTCCCCAGATGCGCTGACGCCCCAGCAACAGGTCGCGATGGCCGATTGGCTACGCTTTGGTGGCCACTTGATCGTCAACGGTGCCTCAGGGACTGACTCAATCGCGAAAACGGCTCTTGCCGATGTGTTGCCGCTGAAACCGACTAGCAACATCGAACTTGATCCGGCTTCCGGAAGTGAATTATTGCGTGGCTGGGCGGTCAAGTCAGACGCGTCCACCGAAAAGCAGATCGCGCTGCTGCAAAGTCAATCTGGCCGCGTCGCCGTCGATGGTCAAATCACTGATGACGCAGTCGCGCTGCCAGACTCTGGCAAGTTGGTACTGACACGCCGAGTTGGGAACGGTCGTGTGGTTCAGCCACGATTCGACTTGACCAGCGATTGGCTCGTGAACTGGTCTTCCTTCGACAGCTTTGTGAATTCCGCGATCCTGTCACGACCAAGGCGTCAATTCATTGAAGACCTCAATGATGGATCGTACTCGCCGATCGATTACAGCGATACTGGCACGAGCCAGATGCCTTTGAATCCGTATCGGCAATTCTATCCTGATTGGAAATCAAGCCTTTCGGATCCTGCGATGAACACGCACTTCCGCATTTCTGCGCGGGATGCCATTTTACGAGTCAACGACGAAGAGAACGGTTCCTCAGCGATCGCGAGTCGAATCGATCCGCTGGCCTACGCGGACTCGGTGTCTGGGATCGGTGGATGGACCGACAGCAGTGACACGGTCAGCCTCTGCCGCCAAATTCTACGCAATGAATCCGGCATCGAGATTCCTGATTCGTCCTTGGTGATTCGTTCGCTGGGCTATTACTTGCTGATCCTGGTCCCCATCAACTACTTGATCTTTCGGTTGATGGGGCGGTTGGAGTACGCATGGTTGGCGGTTCCCGTGATCGCTTTCGGTGGAGCCATTTGGGTTGCCCGCGCAGCCAGACTCGACATCGGTTTCGCACGAAGCCAAACGGAACTTGCCCTGATTGAGCTGCAACCCGACTATCACCGCGCGCACTTAACGCGAGTGATTGCTGTCTACAATTCGCTTTCTAGCACCTACGACATTGAGTTCAAGACCATCGACGGTGCGGCGATGCCGATCTGGACTGGAAACAACGAGCCAACTGGCGAGACCATTTTCAAAACAGGGTTTTCGGAAGGGCCAGTCCTAGAAGGACTGGCCGTTGGCAGCAACCAAATCCGCATGCTCCATACCGAACAAGTCGTGGATGTCGGCGGCCCCATTTCTCTCAATGCCGAAGGCCAGTTGGTCAATCAAACTCAGCATGAATTGTTTGACGCGTTTGTGATTGAAAAGTCGGACAAAGGTGCGGTCCGTGTTGCGATGGTGGGTGGATGCCAGAGTGGCGCCGCGGTCAAACTAAGATTTCAAAACGCGACCGTTACGATCGGCGAAGAACTGCCGATGCAAGCCGCCCGAATGATTCGGCGATTTGCTTCGCCTTCTGCGATGGCAAATGGATCCACTCGTTTGGTAGGTCGGATTGACGGATCGGTGCCTGGAATCACGATCACCCCTGACGCCAACCAAACCATCGCTCAAACCATTGTCCTGGCCCATCTGAAACACGCGCCGATCCCTGAGCCGCAAGTCGACATGAACTTGGTTCGCGATCTTCGCAAAGTGCTCAGCGACAACGAAATCGAAAATGATGAATCGACTCCTGGGAAGAAGCAACTCTGATGATCACGCTGAAAGGTTTCGGAAAAGACTACGGTGACTTCACCGCCGTCGAAAACATCGATTTGCAAATCGATGCTGGTGAGACGTTTGGTTTCATCGGCCCAAATGGCGCCGGCAAGAGCACCACCATTCGGTTCCTGGCAACACTCCTGCGCGCAAGCCGAGGCAGTGGCGTCGTCGCCGGATGTGACGTCATGGGCGATCCAGTCGGCGTGCGTCAAGCAGTCGGCTACATGCCGGACAACTTTGGTGTCTACGACGGGATGCGCGTCTGGGAGTTCCTGGACTTTTTCGCAGTCGCCTACCGCATTGGCCGCACCGAACGAAAACAGATCATCGACAACGTGCTGGAACTGCTAGACCTATCGCACAAGCGAGACGACTTCGTCAACGGTCTCTCACGCGGCATGAAGCAGCGACTGTGTCTCGCCAAAACCCTCGTTCATGATCCACCGGTCCTGATTTTGGATGAACCCGCCAGTGGCTTAGATCCTCGCGCTCGCGTCGAAGTCAAAGCGTTGTTGAAAGAGCTGCGGAAGATGGGGAAGACGATCCTGATCAGCAGCCATATCCTTACCGAACTGGCCGATTGCTGTACTTCGATCGGCATCATTGAACGTGGGCAACTGCTGATGCACGGCCCGATCGACAGTGTGTACCGCCAGATTCGCCGCAATCGGATCGTCGAAATTCAGTTCATCACAGGAGAGGAAGCCGGCATGTCGATCTTGCGCAGTAGCCCTCATCTTCGTTCGATCGAAATGGAGCCCCACGCTGTCGTTGCCGAGCTAGAGACCGACGACGAAGGCTTGGCTGAGCTGATGGAACTGATGATCAAGGAAGGGGTGCGAATGAAGTCGTTCAACGACCGAGACCCAACTTTGGAAGACGTCTTCATGACAGTCACCAAAGGGCTGGTCACCTAGACCCACTTAGACGACTATTGGCATAATTTTTCTATCTGGTTGGTGACCGCATCGACGTTCAGCGGTTCGCTGACATCGAGATAGCGAATCTCATTGAACGAGCGCAGCCAAGTCTCCTGTCGGCGAGCCAATTGTCGAGTGTGGGCCGCGACCCCGTCGAACGTCTGCGCAAACTCACCATCCTGTTCGATCCACTCGATCACCTCGCGATAGCCAACCGCTTGCGATGCCGTTCGGGAAAGCTTCCCATACTTGCTGATCAACCCACGTATCTCGTCGACAAGCCCCTCATCGAACATTTGTTGAACTCGGCGATTGATGCGTTCGTGCAATTCATGCCGAGGCCACTGCAATGCAAAGACACGGCAACTCGCTGCATCTCGCGACGACTCAAACTGTTGTTGCCGATGAGTGATCGGCTGTCCCGTGTATCGCGCGACTTCCAAGGCGCGGATCATCCGGCGCGTGTCGTTGAGGCCGATGCGATGGGCGGCGAGCGGATCGACTTGCCGCAACCGATCGCGAAGCGCTTCGACCCCATAGCGATCAACATCGTCTTGGACGGCTTGGCGAAACTCCCAATCGGCCGGCGGGCCAGTATCAAAACCGCGCAGGATCGCTTTCAGAAACATCGGTGTTCCGCCTACAAAAATCGCGGTTCGCCCCCGTGCCTTCAGCTCGCGAACTTTGGCATGCGCGATTTCCAAATAACACGCAACGCTAAATTCATCGTTGGGATCCACCAAGTCGATCATGTGATGGTCGACCTGCTGCCGATCTGCCTGGGTTGGCTTTGCCGTTCCGATGTCCATCTCGCGGTAGACCGCGATAGAATCAAGTGACAGAATTTCTGCGTTCAGCCTCTTAGCAAGTGAAATCGCCACGCTGCTCTTGCCGGATGCTGTCGGTCCAGTCAGGACGACGACTTCATCCACCAACGGAGGAAACGAAACCGGTTCCGGCTTTTGCGTTGACGAATTCCTCTGTGTTTCTCGCATCGTGCCTGGGTTGACCGTCGTGCCGTGCATTTATGAAACGACCATTGTGACATGCTGGCCCGTGCTTTCTAGGTCACGCCAACCGCGACAAACGAGTACACACGGCTCAAACCTGCTGGTCAGCCAGGAATCGGAGTCAGTATCTGCGGGTGGACAACAGAATGCGGCTCGGGGGGATCGGTAGATAGCCACCAGAGTCTTCGTTTCACTCTGACCATTCCTAGCGTTTTTCTGCCAACCACCACTCAAAAAATGCGTAAATCTGCTCGTTGGATTCCGACGTCGGCGCGTGCGTTGGACGGTTGGTCATTGCAACACGATGCTCATAGCCCAACAATTCGTTGACGGCGATCGCATGGTTCAGAGCTGTCCAACGCTCCTGCATGTCGGCAGTGCCGCCGGAAACCATGAAAGGCCGTGGGGCCATCAACGCGTGAAGTTCGACCAAGTCATGACCCGAATCCACGAGTCGCTTGTACGATCCGGTTCGCGATGCTCCCTCACTTGGGAGCTTTCGAAAGCGTTGTGGCCGGTCTGGATCGTTGACCTTCCCAAGATCAAACCCCAAGTACCATTCGTCCCAATAGTTCACGGTGCCGCCCGGATTCTCTTTTCGTCGATCTCGTTCGTCGAACACAATTCCCGGATCGGACCAAACGGCACACGCGAACTTGTCGTACAAGCAAGATGCAAACAACGACCACTTTCCGCCGAAAGAGTGACCCACGATTCCAATTCGATCAGGATAAACTTCAGGTCGAGTCGTCAGAAAAGTATGAGCGTTGGCTGCCGCGTACGCGAGCGCCGACAAGGGCTGTACGTCCACCGTTTCGTGCTCGCTTCCGAAGTACTGTCCACGGTGCCCTGCCTCCCGTGAGTCCTGGAAGTTGACTCCAGAGTTTGGTTTTCCAATTGCCAACGTGACGAAGCCTCGCTTGGCGAGCTGCCATCCAAAGTCGCGCATCTCAGTTCCCAGACCGACACCGGTTTGTGCGTCATAGTACGGAACAACGACTGCGGGAAAAGGTCCGTCACCATCGGGAATCAGCATGAAGGCGTCTACCATTTCGCCGCGGATGCCGATCCCAATCCGGAGTTGCCGTTGTGTGATCTGATCACGACGACTGATCTGAACGGATTCGACGACGGGACTTTCAATCAAGTCGGGCCACGGTCCCATCACGCTGTGCCAATGGTCCAAGATCTGCTTCCGACGCTTCGCCCAGTCGGTCTTGGACATGACTTTTGAACCGTCGGGAAACAACAGCGGAGATCGATAGTCGCCTAAGTCGTTGGCGAGGTTCACGGGTGACTGAAAGTGCTTCTCCAACTCGGTTTGCGGTTGGTGATCCTCCTTGACCCACGCGGCGCGATGCGGTCGATCGAGTGCGATACGAGACTTCCTTGCCGAAATGCTCCGAAACACCCATGGCCACGCGGCATTGGCAGGCAACGACTCAAGGACCGCTTGCAATTTCGCTCGGGCGACCGTAGCAGACTGATCGCGTTCTAATTCTGGTAGCTGATTTTGCTCCAGCGGGTCTGTCGCCAAGTCATAGAATTCGCCGGAACTGTAGAGTTTGTAACGTTGGTCGCGGACGATTCGCGAGTCCGCGTATTGAGTGAACGTCCAGGGCCGAGTCCAAGACTGATCCGAATTCTCGCGAAGCACAGATGCAAAACTCTGCCCATCGATCGTCACTTGATCAGGCAACTTCGCTTCTGCAATTTCAGCGAGTGTGGGTAGCACATCTGCGGCATTCAACAACGCGTCACTGACTTTGCCAGTTGGAATCCAGCCAGGACAGTTGGCGATCAGCGGCATATTGATACCACGCTCGGTCAGCGAGTAGATCCCTTCGTCGGCAACACGTCCATGTCGCATCCCACCCAGGCTCTGCTGCATTCCTTGATCGGAGCCGGTGTCTGTGCCGTTGTCTGTCGCGATGAATAGTAACGTGTTCTCACGCAGCCCAAGCTCATCAAGGGCATCAACCATTCGACCAATCAAATGATCGGCATACTCCACCATTCCCGCAAATTTCTCACGAGGCGTAGCGTTCTCGTCCCTCATCAAAGGCGTCGTAGTGACAGGAATGTGCGTCAAGATTGCGGACTGATAGAGAAAGAAGGGCTCGTCACGATGGCGTTTCATGAAGTCGATTGAATAGTCCGTGAAAACGTCCGGACCAAACTTGCCTGTCGTATCAATCCGTTCGCCGTCTTGCAGAACGTAAGCGTCCCAATATCGCTTCTTGTGCGCTGGAAGGCCTGGCTTCGCTTCGGGCCAAATGCAATGTTCTTGAAAACCGTGTTGCGTCAACGCGTTGGACTGCAGCGGATCAAACAGATCATTGATCTGCCACTTCCCTGAAATGCACGTCTTGTATCCCGCATCACGCAGTACACGAGCGAAGGTGACTTCACGGTTCCAATCGAGATATCCGCCGCCATAGATCGCCGTATCATGATGCGTGTGCCACCCAGTACGAAACGGATTTCGGCCTGTCAAAAGCATTGTTCGTGTCGTGCTGCAAACCGGTGTCACGTAGAAGTTTCGAAACTTCATTCCGGTATTGCATAGTCGATCAATGTTCGGAGTGACATTCTCCTGACTTCCGTAAGAACGAATCCAGTCTTTACCAACGTTGTCCAGCAAAATGAAGACAATGTTTGGCTTCCTTGGATGGTCGCGTTCCGCAGCCGACGACCACATGGCAAACGGAAAACTCAGGCAGAGCATCAACAGGATTAGACGGAGCATGGCAACGCTTTTAAGGGAGGTTTAACGTGTGAGCGGCGAGAATCACCATCAGCCAGTCGCAGGTTCGGCAATTGCGAACTGCTGTCGCACATCGCCGCCCACGAGTTCCGTTCCGAACCACATCCGCGTCAAATCGCGAACCGGCTGGAACCCCAACTTGGTAGGAAGCTCGCCCCACTCATCTCTTACGTGTGGCAAATCCCAAAAAACGGGGCGTCCCGTTTGTTGAGCTAGTAATTGCTGAATGATTTCCGAGCCAGCATCCACCGACTCTGCAACCACCGGCCCCAGGTAGTCCGCCAAGTGGCCTGGCCGGATCATGCCGAATCCCAACGGATGAGTCACGGTCGTCGAGTCGGCGGCAAGCAACTGCAACCATGCGGACCGATCTGCGCCAAAGGCCTGCCGATCCAGCGTCAGATGAGACTCGTTCAGCTCATCCCCAACTGAACGATTCGATTCATCGTTCACTTTCGAGCCACGTTCCCAACGCTGAAAACCCCACTCCGCGCGAAAACCCAAACGTTGGTAAACCGGAAATCCCAACGGCGTCGCATCCAACTTGATGCAGCGAACTTGCTGGGTCGTCAAATGCTCCAAACTCGCTTTCATCAGGCGTGTCGCGACTCCGCGCCGCCGGTACCGCTCGTCCACCAACATCATTCCGATCCAGGCCAAATCATCCCGATAGCTGGTGGTCGTCACCGTTCCAACGATCTGGTCGTCGATCACAGCAGCAAAGCATCCGTTCGGTTGATACCGAATCAATCGATTCCAGTCTTGTCGCGTCTGGTTCCAACCTGCACCGCGGCAAAGATGAATCACTTCATCAATGTCCTCGACCGCCATCAATCGAACTTCAGTATTCACCGCGTGATGCTCAATCGAAAAGAATGGTCGTAGGGCAGAGCCGGATGGATCAGTTTGGCATCAGCTCGCAGATAGTGAATGGCGACGGCACGACGCGAATGCTGGCTACGATTTGGCGATGATTGATGGGGTGTGTTGCCATGATGAAACGAGATACCGCCCGATGACACGGGTGCTGGAACCATTTCTATCTGACTTGCGACCGCTGCCGGCATCTGCAAATTGAAAGGTTCGTCGACTGGCGCTTCATGCGCGACCACTTGCTGCTGATGCTGATCGCAGTAGTAGAGACATCCATTTTCCACGGTAGAGTCGTCTAACGCGATCCAGACGCTGAGTGTTGCATCCAGATCATCCGGTCCAAAATAGAAGTTGTCTTGATGAATGGGTTTTGGGCCACCGACTTCGGGGGGCTTCATGAAAACTTGGCTGAAGAATACATCGATCGAGTCACCAATCAGCTGCTGGACCTTCGCCACAAGCACCGGATGCTGAGCGAGTGCCTTGAACACCGAGCGGTGAAAGACAGGATGATCCAGTTTTCGTAACGCAGTCCGTGCGCCGGATCCTGCGGCCGCTTTCTCGATGTACCAGTCCTGGTCAGCCGGAGAAAGCGATCGAAGAAACTCATCGCTCCATGAATCCAAGTCTCTCAGAAGAACACGGACTTCGTCAGCATCGAATACGCCGTCGACAGTTACGTGGCCCTTGGATCGAAAATCGCGAACCTGCTCTTGAGACAACATGGTTTACCTATCCACACGGATCGAGACGACGGCCAGTTGCTCCGTTTGTGGAACGGGATTGCGATATTTTTGAATTTTCTCTGGCAGCGTCTTGATCGCAGTTCTCGCAGCCATCGCAATCAAAAGCACCAATCCGATTGCCCCAAGCGTTTTCATGGGTGGCCCGCAGACGTGCTCCCCCATCACGTCTTTGCTGGACGCCAGCCAAAGTAGCACGCCCGCCACCAATGGAGCGCCAACCACCGTCACTGCCTGTGCAGCAATGATCGTTGGCGTACGATCGAAGCCCAATGCCATCGTTGCCAGAGCCACGCACATACCGGTCAACAGTGCGATTGTCGTCAAGATCCTCGGCCCTTGGTCTCCTGGTTTGCTTCCCAGGCCAAAGCCATCGGAAACGATAAAACCGCCGATCATGGAATTGATCAAGAAAGAGGAGTACGCAGCAGAGAACAAGCCCAAGCAGAAGATCAACTTGCCGCGAGTTCCAAACGTAGGCTCCAGGGCTTCTGCAACGGCCACCGGATCAGCGAGTGTGATCGGCTGCCCCGTGTAAAGCCCTGCCGCAGCAGTCGACATCAGCATGATTGTGATCAAAGCCATGATCACCGAGCCAACTCGAGCGTCCAGGATGCCACTCTTCACCTGACTCACGCCCCAGCCTTTCTGCTGCACGAGATAAGCTTGATAGAACGCTGCGGTGATCACGAACGTCGTTCCGATCAAACCCAGTAGATTGATATCGATCGTGCTAATCGACGGCACGAACCCTTTCATCAGCGCAACAGGATCGGGTTTCAACGAAACCAAATTGACAGCGAAACTGATCAGCATCAGTGCAACGAACGCCATCATCAATCGTTCGATGACACGATACAGATTCTTGAAGGCGAAGAGGAACGTGATCGCCAAGGCGTTGAATGCGATGACCATGCCAACCACTGCTGATTTGGAGAGATCCAGCGCCTCAAACGCTGCCGCGACACCAATGTTGTTCCCCGATTGAAACGCTGCGGAGATAAAAAACACGCAACACCCCAGCAAAATCGCCAACCACTTCCCTGCCTTTCGACGAATCAAGTCGCCCGGTGTTTCATCGGCGACGGCCCCCAACTTCGCGCCCATCGTCATGTAGACCACCATGAACAAGACCGACACAATGACGACCCAAAGCATCGAGTAACCCTTATTCGCACCCACTGTCGAACTGGTCAGAATGCTCCCTGGTCCAATCACCACACATGCGGTGATCAGTCCGGGACCGATTCGCGCATACCACGGCAATGAAATGGTCAGGTCGGATTCAGAAGCCTGTGTGTTCGGATCCGTCATAGATGTGACTTTGGCATTCGGAGTTGGGCGGGACGAGATGGAAGGGAATGACAGTGTGAGCCACCGGAATGCAGCTTGCAACATTCGCCCCGCAAGACCATCAGAAATCCCAAGTTTCGTAGGATGATAGATCTGGTAGACGCGACAGCCCGAAAGCAGCCTGATTGACCGAGTCAAGACGCAAGCGACCAGCCGTTGGCCTGAGGGCCGCGAAATTCTGATCCGTCATCTGATAGAGATCGGCATGATCCTCAACCATTTGTTGCTGAATGGCAGTCGAATGCATACTAAGCCCAGCAAAATAGTGGTGCCCGTTGCGTTCGACATGCTCGATGCCCAAGGCGGCAACGACGGCTAAGTCCTGTAGCAGCGCGACCGGCCCGACATTGGCGAGATCTTCTGCCGACAAAATCAGCGGACGTTCTGGCGTGCTGTTTTGCCGGATTTTGGTTGCTGCCGCGATGCTCTTGAAGATGCCTTTGCAGTTCTTGTGGCTCGTTCCGCCGTATCCGAGATCCAGCGCGGTCGACAGCGAATCAAGCGTCGCATCGGACTCGTCGATGATCATTGGCGGCGCGGCATTCCAGTTCGCGAGCGCATCCTTCACTGCAGGATCCAATGCATGATCTCGATGCAAGGGTTGTTCAACAAACAACAGAGCGTCGTCAAACAACTGGCGGATGCTTGGATCGGACCGTAACGTGAGCCAAGCCTCTTGAAAACTGTCGATATCAGCGTACTGCTCGTTGCCGTCCAGAGTGAATCGCATTTCAGGCCCAACCTTCGCGCGAAGCAAAGCCGCAAGTTGCGAAAGACGCTGCTGATCCTGTGCAATCTGCCCAGACAGTTTGATCTTGAAGTATTTCAATCCATCGCGATCAATGCAATCCTCCAGTGCATGCGGCAGACTGTCGGACACTCGCTCATTCGCCTCAATCTCGTCCGCGGTCAGCGAATCAGAAAGACCAACGGTGTGCCGAAGAAACACCTGCGACAACGGGCGTGAAGGCAGAACACCTCCGGCGACCTCCAATCCCAACAACCCCGAGCGAATTGCATCCCAGAACGAGACGGACTGCTCACGGCACACTGCGTCGATGACCACTCGTTCCATCAAACTAACGCCCAAACCGGCCAGTAGCGGCGCGATGCGCTGTTCCCTCGCCCATTCGCGCTGGGTCGCGTAGAGCTCTTGCCACCAGGCGAAGGCGTTTGGCTTGGCCGGCATGCTTATTGCTACCTCTGCAGCATGACGAATCACTCGCTGCATCGAGGGTAAGTCATCCTGATCAAAACGTGTGCCCGCGTTCTTTGTGAACCACTTTGGAGGAAGCCCGTCAGCCGCGATACCAGCAGATCGCTTCCCATCGATCTCCACTTCCCCTTCCACAAACAGATGCGGAAGTTCAGTGAGCTCAGCGATCCCGTAACGAAAGGGAAATCGAGTTTGCATGTCGAGGCGTCGAAACCTGATTTGCTTGACTTGTATCTTCATCCGTCTTCGCTTTGGTAGTCTCAGTTGCTGCGGCAGAATGACTGCGTCACGATCATTTTGCGGCGATATTGAACGTTGCGATGCGATGTTCGCCGAGCACGATTAGTAGTCCATGGGACACGATAGGGGCAGCCCATACAGGAAATTTCAAAAGGCGATCCTCACCCGGTTTGGCCTGAACGCCAGAGATACTCGGCTTGAATCGTGCGAGTCCCGCCCACTTGAGCACTTGCAGCCCGCTCCGACCGGACACCACTTCGAGGCACTCATCATCGACTCCAGGCCCCGCGTCAAAGTCCAACTCTCGGACGGGACCTAACTCTTCGAGCAAATGAAGCACCTGCGGCGTGACCCGACGGTGGCTGCCGCAGGAAATGCACCAATCCAGGACGACGAATAGTACTCACGAACTTTTGGCCGGCGCGTACAATCACGACGTTTTCGGCTACATTCCCTCCTTTCGCGTCTTGAATGAACGAGGATAGAAAATGTGTCGTGTCGACGCTGGCATCGGCATGTCAACTCCCGAGGTCGAGCACGTGATTGTCAATCAAGTACGCGAGCTGGCGATCAAAGCGAAGCGCCCAACCGCACTCATGCCCTGAGTGGCTACAAAATATCCAAGAGCCGATTTCCATGACTCATGATTCCGAGATGATCCGATTGGACGCCTTTTTGAAGCTGAGCGGGCTCGTGGGAACTGGTGGAGAAGCAAAAGTTCGGATTCAGTCTGGCGAAGTCACTTTGAATGGTGAAGTCGAAACGCGCCGCCGAAAGCAATTGGTGATCGGCGATGTGGTTGAATTCATGGGAGAAGTCCTTGTCGTTGCTTCGGATAACGAAGACGATCCCGAATAGGAAACGAGGAACCCGAACGGACTGCCTTTGACTTTGACGGTTCTACCGGATGGAACGCGGGTCGAAGCGTTTGACCAAGTTGACCGGGTTCTGTGACGATGAACACTCAGACGGCGTACTGAGCAAGCACGGTTGCTTCTCTTCGTAAGCCATCGTTGGATACCAAACAAAGCTTCGCAGACCTCAAACTCTGCAGCGACAGACGCGGAAGGAACTGCCTGTCATGAAACGTAATGCCCATTTCGCGCAAGCGATCGTCTTATTGATTGTCGCCACTACCGCGACCTCCGCTTCCGCCGGCTGGCGTGACTTCTGGCACAACTTGCATGTCGACTACGCCCGAAACAACGCGTGGCCCGATCCGTTCAATGAGGTTGATGCCAGTATGGTTTCAGCCCCTTTCGACATCATGAAGGCAAATGGCTGGAGAATGCACAACACCATCGGGCATGAACTGTTCCGACAAGGCGACGGCGCCTTGCTAGCTGCTGGGCATAAACGCATTCACTGGATTGCCACGCAAGCACCGACCGCTCGGCGCGCCGTTTACGTATTACGTGGCAGCTCTCAAGCTGAGACGCAAGCTCGAATCGCCTCGGTACAAAAGACCATTCGCGGCGTCAACGTGGTCGGCCCGGCTCCTGCTGTCCTGGTGACCGACATCGAGCCTGCGACTTCCTCCGGAGCATGGGCGACGAAGATCAATCGCGAGTGGCTTGAACACCTGACGGCTCCTCAACTTCCATCACAAAGCGTGACCGGAAATACCGGTGTCGCCACACCAACAAGCGAGTGATGCGAGTCTTTGGCTAACTTGAACAAGAAGGGCGGCTTCCGAAAAGAAGCCGCCCTTTTTTCGTCAATAGGTCGGATCAGACGCAATACGAGTCAAGTTGATCGAGGCGACTGGACGATCCTCAAAGGCGGAACGATTGTATCAATCCATAAAAATCCACATCAACCAAATCAAAGCTCTGGCCTGATGGCTGGTGGAGAAACAAACGTGAAACTCACGACCAAAGCTCGTCGCGCTTTCCTGCTCACAATCCTCGCTGGATCTACCGTCGCGCTCACTGGATGCTCCAGCGGCGGTCGCCTTGCATCGATGAACCCATTCGCCCGTGCCACGCCTGGCGTTCAGTCGGGCCCTAGCCTGACGGAATCGATCGCAGCGACGTCCAGCAAAGTCGGGACGGCTGGCAAGAGCACGTTCACAAACACATCGAATAAGATCGCTGGAATGTTTGGACGCGACGAGGATAGCGCCTCGCAAACGAGCGATCCGCTGAGTCTGTCTCAGAAGCCAGACCAAGTCGCGCCAGAAGTCTTCGTTGCCAACGGCCAACTGTGGGAGTCGACAGGTGACTTCACCAAGGCAATGGAAAGCTATACCAAAGCGCTGGAGAGCGACGCGAACAACGCGCCTGCATTGACGAGCATCGCTCGCCTTCATTTTCGCCAAGCAAAGTACACCGAAGCCGTCCAGTATTTCCAGCAAGCCATTGCCGTTAGTCCGCAAGATGCTGGCCTGCACAACGATCTTGGCCTGACTCTGAGCAAGATGGGCAATCACGCTGGGGCGACCCAGTCACTGACGACCGCGCTCTCACTCGCTCCTGGAACTTCCCGGTACGCCAATAATCTGGCAACTGTGAAGTTCGAGTCGGGAGACACAAAATCTGCCTATCAAGTACTCTCGACCAATAACAAGCCTGCGGTGGCACATTTCAACATGGCCTACTTGCACTTCAAGAACGGTCAGATGAATGAAGCGAAGGGTCATTTGGCGCAAGCGGTTCGATACGAACCACAAGGAACGGGTGACACGATTGTGCAAAGAGCAGTCGAGCGGTCGCGAGACATGCTTGCCCAAATCGATGGCAGTACCGCACCAGTCGCTCAAGCCGCTCCTCATGCGACGATAGCAGGTGGCCAGTTCTTCGGAGCCGGTCAACGAGCGGCCGTTCAGCAAACCAGCCAATCAGGCAACTCGAACGCGTACGTCGCTCCTGCTGCCCCAACGACGACAAAACCAGCCACTACTCCTCCGACGCCCACGCAAGTGAAGTCGGCAACGCCGAAGCCTGCTGCCCAAAAGCCAGCTACTTTGTCGGCTGGTCCGAGCCCCATTCCTGGGTTCGCGATGCCAACGGTAACCGCCAACGGTGCGGCTCCGGCAAAAGCCGAAAGCAAACCTGCAGCTGCAGAGCGGCCGATGCCCATTCGGCCGACCGAACCGGGCAAGAAACCAGCGGTTGCCCCGACGGCATCCAACGGGTTCACTCTACCTAAATAGAAATTCTGATCGATCGCCGCACATTCAAACCCAACGAGTCTACTCGTTGGGAAACGGAATCGGCTGATCGTGTAGCTCAGCCAACGCGTTCGATGCAGCGCGTTGCTCAGCATCTTTTTTGTTGGTTCCCCAGGCAGCCGTGAACTGCCTGTCGCCTATCATCGCAGCAATCATGAACGACTTGCGGTGATCTGGGCCTGCTTCCTGAACCAACCGATAGACAGGCGTGCTTGCCATCTCGCGCTGCGCGTATTGCTGTAGCGACGACTTGAAGTTACTCGCGCCCTGACTCTCGACAGCTTGAACGACTTCCTCGTGCAACCAGCGTTTCAAACGCTCCTGCACCACCGCATGACCGCCATCCAGATACATAGCTGCAATCACCGATTCAAACACATCACTGACCAACGACCGCGGGAAGCTCCGGTTTCGCGTCACACCGCGTCCCACAATCAGGCAGCGATCCAATCCCAACTCGCACGCGACTTTCCCACAGGAACGACGGCTGACAACGGAAGACTTGATCTTGGTCAGATCGCCTTCGTTGTAATCGGGATAGTCTTCAAAGAGCCATTGGCAAACTGTCAGCCCCAAGACTGCATCACCCAAAAACTCGAGTCGTTCATTGCTCGCGAGCCGGTTGGATGCACCAGATGCGTGCGTCAAAGCAGACAATAAGAGCGAGTTGTCCTTGAACTGGTAATCAATGATCGCTTGACATCGAATCAGTTTGGACGCCTGATCGGATCCATCTAGATTACCAGTGTCATCCACCAAGTGGATGTCTGAAGGACCTTCAGGAATAGGAGATTCCGGCTGGTTCACATGTGACCACGGCAAGCCGCGCCAATAAATGGGGAAGCATCTTCGACCACGAGGTATTGATCGACGGACCCTTCTCGCATGTGGGTGTGTTGGTCCGCGAAATCGAGGTACCGACAACCACAAGCGACTCAAATGTAAATGTCACACGCCGGCGATCGGGTTGAAAAATGACCCGACCGCCGGTGTATGACCACTGTCCATAGACTAACGACTTGGCATCCCATTGAATAGGATTAACGTCGATTCACTGCGGAATTCACGAAATGAATGACCTGAACTGCCCCCTGCGGAGATTGATCATTTCGCCTTCTTGATCGCCGATTGGCCTGCTTCAACAAAGCGCTCGGCGTCTTCGATGACCAAGTAATGCCCGTGGTCTGCGGTCACAATGACTGCGGTATAGGACCAAGCGTTGTTCTCATCGACCCAGTCCATCACCACTTCAAAGGCTTCGTCACCACTGAGCACAGCTCCGACGCTGTTATCAATGTTGTTGGCGTGGTTTGCCCAATCAACGTCGCCTGCCTCAACCAGCAACCAGAAACCATCGATCGCCTGCTCTAGCACCAACAAAGCGGCTTGAGTCATTTCCGCAACCGTCGGATTCTCGCTCACCTCTTCGGGACTGTACTTTTCGGTACCCTTCACGTCGAAAGTCGGGTTGTACTTCCCATCGGCAGTTCGAAACGGAAGATGGCCTCCCTTGGTACCAAAGAAACCGAGTAGACGAGAGTCTTCGTCCGCCGCACGCCTGGCCGCCGACATCAAGCGTTTTCGGCCTGACTTCCCTTTCGTTCTTTGTACGACCACATACTCGCCACCTTGTTTCTGATCCACGCGTCGAATGTCGTCTTGATGCAGGTAGGGATTGCCTGCCATGAAGTTATCTCCCTGCAGCTTATCTTCGCCCTTCCCTTCACCCCAACCGGCACCCAACAAGACATCAACACCGGGCAACGGATTCTTGCGATGCGATGAAGAAGGCAAGCCGATCAGGTCCCGTGAAATGTCTTGATAGTCTTTGCGGGTCACGTTGTTGGCATAGGCGGCCGCTGGCGTTGCGTGACTGACGGGAACGCTGGTCACGATTCCAACTTTGAACTCTTCGTTGGACTGCAACTCACGAGCGATCGGAATCACATGGGTGCCATCGACTTTGACATTGATGGCGCCGTTGGCGGTCTTGATTCCGCAGGTCATGCTTGTTGCCGAGGAAGCAGAGTCCGTCACCGTGTGAAGCCGTTCGCGATCCAGCCCGATCAAGTAGTCACGCTGACTCTGTTCCAACCACGGCGCCTCGCCACCACGTGACGGATCATAGCCACCGGTCGACGGCTCGTTTCCTGCAACCACGGTTTGCGCATTGACGTCCAGTTTCACTCCGCTCAGCATCGGACTTGTGCAGATCAACCCAAAGTCGGTGTGGATCCGCCGATCATCCTGGAACATCAACCCTGTTCCACGGCCACTGGAATAGAAGTGATGTCGCCTTTTCTGGGATGCGGCTTTGTAAAGTGCCGCAGCACGCGTCGTCTGCCAATCCATTCCATCAAACACCATCAAGATGATGTTGCTGTAGCCCGCTTCGACCGCTGCTTGTTGAAGACGATAGATATCTGTTTGGTCGTAGTACATCGCCGTCGGATTCACCGACCCTTCTGGTACACGACCATAGAGCTTTTTCAGTCGCTTGGGATCTGAATAGACGCTGCCCTCATCTCGCAGGGAGCTCAAGGTGATTCCAAAGGTGTAAACAGGAATCAAGCGGTTGCTGTGATTGGTCCACGTGCTGTAGCGATCGGGCTGAACGCCCCAGTGCCCCCAGGAAGCTTTCTGCTCTTTGATTCCGAGCGACTGCATCTCGCGGATTGGATCGCCTGCGTCGGAGGGATCAACCTTGGTAGCTTTGCTGCTCCCACTGTCCGTCTTGGCTGATTGATTCGTTGGCGTGACGGAAGTGTCCTGCGCAAAAATGATGGGCAGACAGACAAAAGTCCACAGGAAGACAAACGGAGCACGAATCATTTTCGCCAAACACTCGAGAGAACATCACGTTAAAAGAACAGACCTGTTCATACGATAGCTGCTCGAGGCCAATTTGTCTGAACCCCCCACATCAAACCAGCAAGCTTTTCTCGCGTTCGACGACCTGACGCCAACGATTCCATGTCCTCCTGATCCTATGGCAATGTGACCCGTCCGGAAGCGATCAGGTATTCCTGGCGATCCTCGCCATTGCCCACCGCCGTACGAATGTAGATCCGATCATCAACAGCCACTGGGGTCGCAAAAATCGAATCGCCCGTCGGATTCTCTGCCAACAAGTCGAATCGGTCTGGAAGAGCTGCGATCACGTAAACGGTGCCCGCCTCTGACGCGACATACAGGCGACCATTGGCCAGCAGCGGGGACGAACTGACCCGGCCAGCAAACAGCCGCTTCTTCCACATCTCACCACCGTCACGGGTGCGCCAACAATGGGCAACGCCATTATCGGCGACTGCGAAGACAAAGTTCTTGACTGCAAGCAGCGACTGTTCATAGCACATCACTCTGTTTTGCCAAAGCTCTACCTCGGTTCCATCACCTGAAACGCACCAAGTTCCTGCAACGGGGTTTCCGCCGCTGACCATCACCTTG
Source organism: Rubripirellula sp. (assembly GCA_045110715.1). GTDB lineage: Bacteria > Planctomycetota > Planctomycetia > Pirellulales > Pirellulaceae > Rubripirellula. The sequence continues at coordinate 28,581 of JBGCGI010000171.1, read as the reverse complement.
CGTCCGTCCCAAACAACGGTCCCGCAGATCGCTTCTGTGCTCGTGTTCACGTTCCACAACACTCGACCAGTCGGCGGGTCATAGGAAGTGATCATGTCGGCCCCAGCAATCAGGATTTGCTGCTGACCTGCAATGGTGGCCGCGATTGGCGAGGCAAAGTTCAGGTTACTCGGTCGCGGTACTTTCCAAACCATTTTCCCTGTGCTCACATCCAACGCATACAGCCCGCTACCTGCGCCGTCGTACTCGGCAGCGACAATCACTAGATCGTCAACGATCAGCGGACTTGCTCCGTAACCAAACTCAAACACGGAAGGCTTGAACTCGCAAACACGAGTCTTCCAGACTTCTCTTCCACTGGTCGTCATGGCGGTCAACCAAATCGAGTCATCTGTATAGAAGACAACCAAAAGCATCTCGCCGTTGAAGGCGGGCGTCGGCGATGCATGAGAATTGTTTGGATGGATCCTGCCGGGCAAAGTGCCTCGATGCAACACCCATTGATCTCTTAGCCGACCACTATCGCGATCGATCTTCAACAGAGACTGGCTCTGCTTGTCTTGTTCACAAGTGGTCAGGAAAATGGAATCCTCGATCACCACAGGCGACGAGTGTCCGCGCCCCGGAATCGCCGTTTTCCAAACGATGTTCACACCGGACTTCAAGTCCCAGCGAATTGGAGCGTCAGTGTCAGCAGGAGCGTGATTCGTCCCATTCGGACCGCGCCAGCAGGGCCAATCTTCAGCGGCGGCCATGCTAGATCCGAACAGGATCAGCACAGAAAGTATCGCAAGCCTGGTCCACGAGGTGATCTGGTGCGGGTAAACCCAGCTATTCGGTCGGCAAATCATCTTGGTGGCCTAGATGGAAGAGAGCGCGGGACTTTGAGTTACACGTCTTTCTTACTGAGAAGCGATCAGCGATCATAGCCCCTTGATGTCGGTGCCCAATGATGCAGCGACCTTTCTACTTGGAATCGGAGCAACGTGATGCGTGCTGGTGTGGTCGGTGTTGGGTTTATGAGCTGGATTCACTACCTAGCTTATCAACGCAGTGAACTTGCAGAAATGGTCGCTTTTTCGAGTCGTGACCCCAAAAAGCGTTCTGGCGACTGGACAGATATCAAAGGCAACTTCGGTCCTCCCGGTGAGCAGATCGACGTATCGGGAATGCAAGTCCACGATTCTCTGGACGCAATGCTTGCAGATGATTCGATTGACCTGATTGATATTTGCCTGCCTCCAAGCCTACACCCAGAAGCGATTCGGAAATCGCTTGCCGCTGGCAAGCACGTTCTTTGTGAAAAGCCACTGGCTTTGGACGCAGATACTGCGGCCGAACTCAGTGCGGAAGCCAAGCCAGGTCAGCTGATGGTCGCTCACATCCTGCCCCTGATGCCCGAGTTTCAGCTGCTCGTCGAAGCCGCTGAAGACGGTCGGTGGGGACGATGCTTGGCCGGTCGGTTCCAGCGAACGATCGGACCGCCGGACTGGATCCCAGACTTCTATGATCGCAAGCGTGTCGGTGGCCCGCTGGTTGACCTGCATGTCCATGACGCTCATCTCATTCGCTTGCTGTTTGGCATGCCAACGAACGCGCACTCAGTCAATCGAAAGAAGGACGGTGTGCCGATGTTCTATGAAACGGTCTTCGAGTTCAATGAACCTGATCTCGTCGTTTCCAGCGGAGGCGGTGTGATTGACTCGCCGGCTCGGGGTTTCACTCATGGGTATGAAGTCAGCTTTGAAAAAGCCACCGTGCGATTCGAGTTCGCAGCCTACGCAGATGGATCGACCAGCCTGATTCCGGTGACCGTGATGAACCTGGATGGAACGATCGAACGACCGGAACTGGGCGATGGCGATCCTGTCACCGCTTTCGTCGCAGAGATCGATGCTGCAGCACGTTGCGTTGACGAGAATCAAGTCTCGCGAATCCTCGATGCAAACACTGCTACCGATGCTTTGAGGATCTGCGAGATGCAGTTGTAATTCCGTCAGCAAAGCTGACCTAGAACAGGCTCGAACCAAGCAGGTCGATCAGTGCCTCGTCAGTTGCCTCATCGCGATCATCGCTGTTGTCAACGATCGCGCTCAACAGCGAATCGTCGACCTGCTCACCGAACGGTGAAACTGCCTCACGCAATCCGTTGATCACTAACAATGCGTCGCGAGCGGTAACAATCCCTTCACCACTGACATCCACAAATCCGATGAACGGATTGGCTTCCGTAACCGCGGTGCCGTTCCCATGTCGTCCGATGAAGTTGATCACACGCAAAGCGTCGATCGGTGCAACTTCTCCGTTCGCATCCACATCCAACGGATCTCGTTGATTTGTCAGTGGAGTGCTGCCTGCCTGAACGACGACTTGGAATGGAACGTCCGTGAACAGCTCCAGCGGTCCAGCTTCAAAAGCACGCAACGTTAGTTCGTAGGTTCCCAACAACTCCGGCGTTGGCAATCCAGAAAGCGTGCGTGTGGCTTCATCGAACTCCAGCCAATCGGGTAGTTGTTCATTGTCTCCGAAGATGGCGACCGAGAATGGTCGTCCCTCTGGGTCTACGATCGCGTCCGTCGGAATGACAATCTCAAACACTTCTCCACTTCCGACTGGGCTAGGCGATAAGGATCCGCCAAGGAAGGCTGGTGGCTCGTTCACATCGTTCAACGTGACATTGATCGTACCAACACTGGTCAAACCGCCGCCATCAGTGACTCGCACATCGATCGAAAGCGGATCGGATTCGACATCCGCATCAAACTGTGCCCCGTCCGCAACACGCAAAATGCGAGTGTCGGCATCGAGTGTGAACAGGCTTGCTGCGTTTCCACCTTCGATCGCCACGGTGACGACGTCTCCGCTGTCGGGTTCGCGAATTTGCACTTCAACTCGTCCAACAACCGTGCCGGGCGCGGCAAGTTCGGAAATGACGACTTCCTGAGTGAGCAACAAAGGCGGATCGTTTTGGTCCGTCAACTCAACCAGCAGCGTGACTCGTGTCGGAGCATCGTTGTTGGTCGGATCGGTGATCAGGAATCGCACGAAGTTAATAGGACTCGTTTCGAAGTCCAGGTCCGCACCGTCAGCAACCGTTAGTGATTTGGTCGCTTCATCGAAATTGAAATTCGCTCCATCAGCTTCGCTTAACAATCGTATTTCGTAGTCACTGCCACTGTTCTCGGGATCAATGATTGAAAACGTTGCCACCGCTGTTCCACCCGGCGAGTTTTCCGCCAAGGTCACGCTGCTCTGATCCAGCATCGGTGGTTCGTTGACATCTGTGATGGTGATCGTGACAGTGCCTTCTGCGGCAAGCGGTGGTGCACCACTATCGATCGTGATGACGTCAAGCGTGTAACTGGTACCTTGCTCGAAATCGATTGTGACACCATTTCGGACTTCGATTGCACCGTCACGACGAATTTGGAACAGCTCAGCACCCGTACCACCTAGCAATTCGAAGACGTGGGTCTGCAGACTGTCCGGGTCGGAAGCAGTCAGTTGGCCGACAACCCCAGTCGAGTTCTCGACGACACTCACGTCGGTCGTGGCAACCGATGGGCTATCGTTCTGGTCGATCACTCGAATTCGTTGATCGATATCGACGAACAGCGGAGGAACAGAACTGTCCGAGATCCGAATCAGCAAATTCAGTTCACTCTGTGTTTCAAAGTTGATTGCCGAATCGTCAACCAAAATGATCAGACCATTGGTTGGGTTGACAGTGAATACATCGACGCCGCTGCCACCGAACACCTCGAAGGTCAGTTGCTGGTTCAGGCTGTCGTCGGGATCGAAGGCTTCGACCTGCCCGATCGTCGTACCATTGACTGTATCTTCGGCGATGAAGAACACGGATTCTTCGACCACCGGTGGCTCGTTCAAATCATTGAGTCGGACTTTGACACGTGTGGTTGACTGAACGAAAGCATCGCTGACTCCAATGATCAAGTCGATCTCTGGCAATGTCTCGAAGTCGATCACGGCATCAGGTCCGACGGTGATGGCACCCGTTGCTGGGTCGACCACTAAGCCATTCGCATTGGGACTCAGAATCTCGAAAGTCAGCGGTTGCCGATCGAAGTCAATCGCGTCCACGATGCCGACCAGGTCACCTGTGATCAAGTTCTCGTCGACGGTGAACTCAATGTCAGCATCAACGATTGGGGCAACGTTCGGCCGCAACTGCTCGTTGACGACGTAGTTTTCATACTGAGCAACGGTAATGGGTGTCGGCAACCCACCGATCAGATCGCCACCTGCAGTGTCCTGCACCGTGACTTGGTAATCGCCAGGGAACAGATTCTGAATCTCATATTTCCCATCCGCATCCGTGATGTCGATCTGCTCTGACTGGAGATAGCTCAGGTTGTCGAAGCGGCCAAACGATGAAATCAACGCGCTGTTGTCAGCGTACGCGACAACATAGGCGATGTCTTCGTTGGCCGAAGTGACCGAAATCCTGTCAACAGCACGACCAATCAGCGGCGCGCTCAAATCGCTGCCGATCAGTTGGTCATTTGCATCATAAGCGTCGATTCGACCGATCGCTGGAGCCAACCCGAATGCGGCACCAATCGCATCAATGGAGACTTCACTGACTGGATTGTAAAAATCAAACCGCAAACGTCGTATGGAGGAGAACGTGTCGATTCCATTGAAGTAGGAGAACAGGTAATTGAATCCGAAGAAGTTATTCTGCTCCAAAGATGTTTCAACTTCGAACCCAAGTGCCTCATTCTGATCATCCGCGACGGTGATCGTCACGCCTGGGAATGCATTCGACAATGGGAAACGAATTTCGTTGCCAAGAGCGTCAAACGCGTTGAAAAAGTCGACCGCTGTATCTGGGTTCACGATGAAATCCAGGGTGTCCTGAATGCCGTTCATGTTCGTGTCGGCCAAGACAGTCAGACCTGGCGCTGGCGAGACAGGTAGTGGGCTTCCGGTCGAACTCGTCTGCCCCAAGCCAGGAGCGACTTCAACCGTACCTCGCACACCCCCGACAAAGTTGCTCTCACCAAAGTGATCTAGATCTCGCAACTGAAACGCGGGAGGCACTGGAGTCCCAAAGATTCCCGAAGTGAATTCGTAAAGCGAAGTGCGGCCGGTGGCGTCGGCTTCGGCTTCAACAATCGTTCCGAAAACCCAGTCCGACGGAGTGCTTCCAATAGAATCGCCAATCCGAGCCGCGTATCCGAAGCCATCGCCAACAACAATCGGTGTTCCAGCCTCGACGGTGCGGTTATTGGGGTCATCAGCTAGTTCTTCCTCGGCCAGAAGGATTTGCCCGTAAGCGTGTGGTCCACTGAAAACCGCAGGATGAAGCGAGATCGAGTCGAGCACCGTCCAATTGGACTTCACACCATCGGAATCGGCCAAACCATCATCATTTCCGTCGATGTCATCGCCCAATTGAGGTGCAACCGAGCTCTCGATCAAGAAGTAGGCATTTGCACCGACAATGAAATCGAGCTGGTCTGTCAGTGTGTGACTATTCGAGAAAATGCCTCCCGGTAGCCCACCGAAACCCGGAGCCGTTGATTGCAAGACAGCGCTGGCAGGATCAACTTGGTGGATGCTACCCTCCTCCAACAAGACAAGAAATCCATTACTGCCCAACGGCTGGTTACTCAAATCGATGATCGTTTCGATTTGACCTGGATTGGTACCGTCCTCATCAACGATCACGAAATAGGTATCGGGATTCAGTTGTCCGCCTGGCTCACCACGAAACTCCAAAGCTTGGTCTGGGTCGGTACCAAACAGAGGGTCAATCAAAATCTCATTGATGAGGGTTGGGAAGTCTGCTTGATCTGGGCCAGTATCGAGAAGCGCCAATCCAAAGTTCACGTTGGGTAGGTCATTGAACCCAAGCGTGACGCGTTGAGCAATATCGCCGCGACCTACATAGGTCAGCGAATCAGGACGCAGCGCGGTGGATGCCACAAACCCGGCCGACAACAGGCCAGAATCGGGATCCACTTCCAATGACTGTGCGCTGACTTGGTCAAACATCACGAACGCCGAACCATTGAAGGCAAGCGATCCGTTGGAATCTAAAGCCTGGGCTGGATTCGCCAGACGAGTCGCTGTGCCGTCTAACTGAAACTCAAAAAAGAACTGTTCGTTCGCCGTTGGATCCGGACCATGGAAACCAACAATTCGATTGTTCACGGTGTCGAACGACAAGTCGTTGATGGAAAGGCCACCCGCGAAGACCAACCCGCTGCCAACTGCTGCTCCTAGAGACCCGTTCACAGGGTCAACTGTTCGCAACCGAACAGCGCCACCAGCCGTCGCGTCAACAGCAAGCGTATAGATCGTGTCCGACGTAGGATCGTAAGCCAACCCTCCCAACTGAGTTGCCGTGAGGTTCAATAGCGTCTCTTGGCCGGTCACTGAGTCGACAGAGTAAACACCATCGTTTGGTTCTGAATCATTGCTGGCACGGATACCGATCAAGGTGCCATCATTGGTTCGAATCAATGCATCAATCGGTTCAGTCATTGGACTGCCAATCAATCGAACATTGCCACCCAGCGTCATCTCAAACAGTTGTGTCTGCTGAGACAACGCTCCTAGGCCATTTAAGTTGGTTCCAAAATAGCCTTGGGGACTCGTTTGGATTTGGTCCGCAGGCGCTACCACTCGAACCGTGTGATCGCCTGCTGGCAAACTTGTGAAGAAGAACTGCCCCAAGGAGTCGGTTTGTGTGACCACTTCACCAGTGTCGAGGATACGGTTGTCGTTTGCGTCAACGTAAACCTGCACTCCGAAGGCACCGACTTCGCCAGGATCAGGCTGTCCGTTGTTGTTGGCGTCGGCGAACACTTCGCCAGAGATTCCGGGTTGTGCGACATCGCTAACGTTCAACAAGAAGGTGTCTGTTGCAACCAGACCGTCTTCGTCGGTAACGGTAATGGTGATGGTCGCTGTTCCGACCTGATCAGGAGCGGGCGTCATGGTTAACGACCGACCAGCACCAGTTCCGTTGACCAAAATCCCACTGTCTGGCAGCAGGGTTTGATTCGATGAACTTGCCGTCACAACCAATTCGGCGACAGGAGTTTCGGCGTCAGAAACCCGGAAGCTGACCGGAGCGGAAGTCGTGTTCTCAAGTACCGTTTGGTTGGTAACATCCGAGACCGTTGGCGGCTCGTTGATTTCCGTCACCGTCACCAGGAAGGTATCGACTGCGATCTCGCCGTTTGCATCTGTCACGGTGATGGAGATGGTGGTCGTTCCCGACTCATTGGGCACTGGCGATACTGAAATCGTCCGAATCGCAGTCGTACCGGTGATCGAAATATTTGCGTCAGGAACCAACGTCTGATTTGACGAAACAGCAGCAACCGCAAGAGAACTGACAGGAGTCTCCGCGTCGCCAATCGTAAAGAAGACCGGCAGTGTGGAGACGCCTTCTGTTGTGGTCTGGTCTGGGACTGCGGTGATGGTTGGAGGTGCGTTGACGGCATTGACGGTCACCACAAACGTGTCCGTCGCAACCAATGCTCCTTCATCAGTCACGGTCACCGTTACGGTTGCGGTTCCGATCTGTCCCGCTGCCGGTGTCGCAACAATCGTTCGATCTGCACCTGTTCCGGTGAAGACGATGTTTGAGATCGGCAAAAGCACCTGATCGGTTGACTCGGCCGTGATCGATAGCGAATCGAGTGCGGTCTGGGCATCCGCGATCGTAAACGGAACAGCGGTTGTCGACGTATCCTGAACAATCGTCTGATCCGGAATATCAGAGATCGTTGGTGCCGTATTTCCGACCGTGATCAGGAACGTTTCTGTCGATGTGAGACTGTCCGCGTCAGTGACAACCACTGTGATCGTTGCAACGCCGTTAACACCGTCAACAGGTGTGACGTTAATCGTCCGATCTGCGCCAGTGCCACCTAACACAATGTTTGCATCAGGAACGACGGTTTGATCCGAAGATGTCGCCGTAACCACCAGCTGTGCGACGGCGGTTTGTGCATCGCCAATCGTAACCGGAAGGTTTCCCGTTGCCGTGCTGAGCTGCACGACTTGGTCAGGAATTTCAGAGATGGTTGGGTTTCCACCCAGCTCAAATGATCCGATATCAATCCGATTATTGAACACGCGTTGAAACGGAAGACCACGTTGATCGCTAATCAGCAAGGACGTGTTAAAGCTTGGATTGCCCGAATCAATGGCCACACTCCCATCCAACAGCGCGTGAGTTTGCGTGGGACCACCATTGTCCGCCAATGCACCAAGTCCTGCATTCAGGACTCCTATTTGATCACCGTTGCTGCTGAAGTTGATCGCTCCACTGCCCGAACCGATCAGGTTATAGCCGCCGGAATTGAAGGACTGGATCGTGCCACCGATCAAATCAACGTCACCACCACCTCCGGTGTTCGCGGAGACGATCGAAGATTGAATCACGGTCTGTGTATCGGTCCCTGCATAACTGCCGATACCGTTGGCTCCGACGACAGCGTTGTTGTTCACAACAGTGCTGTAGTTGACAACGGTCAGACCATCACGGTTGAACACGCCACCGCCACGACCGGCACTCGTGTTTCCAGAAACCGTAGAGTTCACGATATTCGTGGTGTCATTGTTCAACGATGTATCACTAAACACACCTCCACCGTCCGCAAACGTACCGGCGGTTGAGTTGCCGGTGATCGTACTGCTAGTGATCGTCATGTTCGCGTTGGTGAAATAGATTCCACCACCGTACCCCTCATTATTGATCGTTCGGTTCCCAGAGACAGTACTGGTGAAGACTTCCAATGCGGCGTCGGCTCGAAAGATTCCTCCGCCTTTATCTGCAGCCTGATTGTTGTCCACCAGACTGTCCTGAACCGTTAGTAGGCCCGTCGAGTTCGAGAAAATCGCGCCACCGCTGACACCGCTGGTGTTCCCACTCAACTCGCTGCCATCAACGACCAATCCTCCCTGCAAGTGCAGGATTGCTCCACCTGAACCAGCCACCGCTGTGCTGTTGGAGATCACAACGTCATCCAACAGGAAAGCGTGTGGTGAATCAAACACGATCGCGCCACCGCCCACCTGGCCAGTAGCCGGCGTTCGACCGTTGGTCAGCGTCATGCTACGAATGGTAACGTTGCCCGACGCATCCGGAATGGAAAAGATCCGCGTCACGTCACCACCATCGATGGTCAACGCATCTCGACCTGGTCCAACAATCTCTATCTCGGTCGACAGAACCAATTCACTGGTCAACGTGATCTGACCACTCAAACCTGGCGCGAACTCGATGGTGTCGGCACCAGCTCCAGCAACGGATCCGTCGATCGAGGCGTCCGTGTTGGCAGCTTCAATCGCTTCGCCCAGAGACACCATCCCATTGGTATTGATGTCGGCGCTCAACTCAGTCACGGTGATCACCGCAAGCATTCGGCGATCCTCGAGAGTCTCTAGCAAATTGCGGCGCGCCCACTTCGCTCGTGTGCGAGGTCGACGAGTCTTGGATCGCTTGGGCCAGGATGGAATTCGCATGATGGCTGGCTATGGGATGATGGAGTAAAAGATCGGGACGGAACTCAAGCGCAAGCAGAACGCGCGTTCGCCTAACGAATAACCTAGTTAGACTCGCCTAGTTGCAAAGAATTCCGTGGTATATTGATTTTTCGATGAGAGGGTATTTGTACACCACTCAGGCCGTGGGCCTAGTTTGGGTAACTTCTTAGGATAGATGTGGTTCCTCCCTTCAACAACTGAAAAGGGGGAACAACGCCAATCTGTTGGCGTGGGAGGGAGTCATGGGTTTTGCTGCGAATTTCACGGCAATCGATTTTGAAACGGCAAGTCGTCGGACGGATAGCGCCTGTCAGTTAGCTGCTGTCGTCGTTCGAGAAGGCCAAATCGTTGATCAGACGATGTGGATGATTCGGCCAGAACCCTTCTATTTCAGTCAATCCAACATCCGCATCCACGGGATCACCCCCCAAACGGTGAGTGACGAACCAAGCTTCGGCATGCTCTGGCCAGATATAGCTCGTACGCTGGGCAGCGATGTTTTGGTCGCTCACAACGCAAGTTTCGACATCGGAGTTCTACGTGGATGCCTGGTTGCCCACGGACAATCCATTCCAGATCTGCAGTTCACCTGCACTCGGTCGATCGCTCGGCGAACTTGGCCGCATCGGCCAAGATTCGGACTCAAGCCGCTGGCGACCTGGCTGGGAATCCAATTCAAGCACCATGATGCGTTGGAAGATTCCGTTGCCTGCGCGAAAATTTTGCTGGCCGCTGGAATCGACCGAGAAGCCGAATCGCTCGAGGATCTTGAGAAACAGCTGCGTCTTAGCCGAGGACATGCAGGGCATTGGGGCTATCGGGGTCCCTCAGGCAGATCCAAACGGACCGCTGAACGTAAGCCATCGAGCACTGCAAAGAAGCAGGAAAAGACGAGCATTGTTGCCGATCAACCAATGCTCCCATTCCTTTTTCCGGATCAGATTCGCCGATCCGACTCTCCAAATCGGGGATCTCGAAAGGTGCGATCCACCAGTGATCGCTATGAGATCAACTCACCACCAGCTCAAACGGGCGATGAATCTACCCCGACCGGGATCGATCTGCAGCGTCTGATGCTGCGAGCCGAGTTCATTCGACCTCTCTCTGGAAAGCAAATCGTATTTTCTGGCCGACTCCGATCCCTTGATTCAACGCAAGCTTCCGAACTGGCAGCCAGGTCTGGTGGCAGCTGCCAATCTTCCATTGACGAGAAGACCGACCTGCTGATCTTGGGCGATGAAAAGTCGAGCACCGAGCCAGCCAGGGAAGCCGCCGAACTGCTCAGGAAACGCGGCTTGCCAATCCAAATCGTCAGCGAAGACGAATTCCTGTCCCTGATGATCTCGATGTCAAATTGATCACGAAGCGCCTCGCCCCAAACAGGCTCTGACCTTTGAGAGTCGATCGAACTCTCAATCACTCTAGCTGGCTCTACTCTGACCCAAAATGACGATGCGAATTTCTCAATTGATTGGTTTTGTTTGCCTTCTGACTGCAGTCAGCTCCAGCAAAAGTATCCTCGCACAAGAATCTCAATCCGCCCAACAGGAGAACTCAGTCGTGCCAGCGGAAAAGGAACCAGAGCCCAAACCACGCTGGAATCTTCCCATCAAGACTGCCGGCGGGACACAAGTCTGGACAGATCATCTCTATCGAGCAGGCACCCGAATCCAGCAGAACGAACTGACTGGGCATTGGCGTCTGCTGGATGCCGACGATATTCGTCGCGCTTGGGGAACCCGGCGTCAGTGTGAGGTCGTTTTGGAACAAATTCAACCTAATCAGGCCAACTCTGGTTCGAAACATACGGTGGTGCTGCTTCATGGGCTAATGCGCACTCGACACTCGATGAAGGCACTCGAGACTCGATTGACGAAGTCCGAATCCATCGATGTGATTCGCTTCTCCTACGCCAGCACGCGAGGATCGATCGGCGATCACGCCACCGCGTTGCGAGAAATCCTCGAAGATCTGCCTGCTGACGCTACCTTCAGTTTCGTTGGCCACAGTATGGGCAACATCGTGGTCCGGCATCTGATCGGTGATCTTCAACAATACAAGGATCCAACCAGAATTTTGGACCGTTGCCAATCGATGGTGATGCTAGGTCCCCCAAACCAAGGTGCTGCCATCGCGAGACGCTTGGCTCCCAGCGGTCTCTATGGTTTGGTGACTGGCAAAGGGGGCATGGAACTCGGCCCAGAGTGGGACAACTTCGTCAAGAACTTAGCGACACCACCGTTTCCGTTTGCAATCATTGCGGGCGACGTTTCAAAAAACACGATCCAAAACCCTCTTGTTGATGGCTCCAGCGACTTCGTGGTCAGTGTCGAGGAAGCTCAGCTAGATGGGTGCGAACAGTTTGAAACCGTGCCCGTCCTGCATAGCTTCCTGATGGATGATGCCAAAGCACTGGAGCTTACCACCGCATTCATTCAGTCACATCGAAGTGAGAGAAAGTGAACAACCCAAATCCACACTCGCTTTCGAAACGCAAAACGCAGACGTCAATCGACATCTGCGTTCGGCTAAGAATGACTGGAGCGTAAATAATCGGGGGATAAGGTTGGAGGCCTGCCGACCACCATATGACCAAGACTCCAAAAAATGATAGGGTCGTTGATCCGACGGTGATGAGGGCGATGAAAAAGGCTCATCCGAACCATCAAAACTTAACAAACTTTTCTTACGACAAAAGAGCAATTCAATGACTTTTTCGGGAGATTCTTCGATCCCGGAGTTGCTGCGGATTGGCTCCAAGATTGCCCTGCTGCCGGTCATTCATGGCAGCGGTCAGTTCGCGCTCACCGTCCGGCGATGGATGCTTGAAGAGTCGTTCGACTGTGTGGCGGTGCCACTGCCCGAGTCTTTTCGTGATCCGGTGGAATCAGCTGTGCTGGAACTGCCTCGTCCGTCCATCGTCATTCAGCCCGCTGCAAAGAGACCATTTGATGTCGCTGATTGGCGTCCGGATGAGTTAGAAGACGATGCTCCTGAAGAATCGGCTGCTCTCAGCTATGTTCCTGTCGATCCCTGCCAAAGTGTAATCATGTCGATTCGGGCAGCGATGGGCGAGCATGTTCATCGTGAGTACATCGACTTGGAGACAGACCCGTTCCGTCCCTACGCTACGGCGATGCCCGATCCCTTCGCTGTTCGGCATGTCGCACCGGAACGATTTGCCGCCGCCGTCTTACCAACCATTACCCGACCACCCGATCAGCAAACCCGGGCACGGATGGTCCACATGGCTTGGCGATTGCGGCAATTGGAGCAGGTCCACCACCGAATCTTGTTGGTGACCAGCGTCCTGCATTGGCCTTGGATCCGCGAAGCCTATCAAGAACTGATCGGTCCTTCCGAGCCTGCTTCAAGTAGTGAATCAAGTTCCGTCATTTCGCTACCCGAGCACGACTCAGTAGAGAATCCTCGTTGTTATGCGGTCAAAGATCGCACACTGATGTTCTTATTTGGAGAACTTCCATTCATCACGAGCCTCTATGAACGAGCACGATCAGAACTGGAAGACGATGAAGACCTGCAGATCGATGGAGTCAAGGAGTTGCTATTGGCTGCTCGCGATGCCTACCGTCAAGAACTGGGCAGCAGGGCTCGAAGAGTCACGCCCCTTCATTTGTCCAAGTGTTTGCAATACATCCGAAATCTTTCGTTGATCCACCGGCGAATGACGCCCGACTTGATCACCATCGTCACCGCAGCTCAGCAAATCCTTGGTGACCAATTCGCACTACACGTGGCTGAGTTGGCGAGCGAATATCGCTACTCTACGACCGAACCGTCCGCAGCAGTCCCTGAAGTCACCCTCGGAATTGATCAGGCTCGATTGCCCGACGGCCAAACCGTCGCATTGGTCAATCGGCTTCCTGGCCCGCCCGTGACTTGGTGCACGCTAAAATTGCAGCGTCGGCCAAGTGACTTCGAGAAAGAGCGATGGAAGTACAAGTGGAATCCTTACAGCCAATGCAGCTACCCTCCCGAAGATGACCAGATCGAGAATTTCCGAACTCGTGTCTTCGATCGCGCGAAAGCAATCATTGGAAACGACCTGGCTCGGACTGAGAAATTCACCACCAGTGTGAAAGATGGCATCGACATTCGCGACACACTCCGACACTGGTACGAAAAACAAATCTACGTGAAAGTCGTTCCACCCAGTCGTGGAACACTTGACGCCTGCGTGATGCTATTTGATTCACCCTCGGATCCTCGCGACTACCCCTGGCGCACCACTTGGTTCGCCGAACATGAAAACGAATCCACTTTAGCGCTGTATGCAACCAATTTCGAAGAGGAACTCGTTGGCCCCGGGATCGGTCTCGGTGTTTACGGTGGCGCGATGTTCTTGTTTCCGCCAGTGATGATCCCAGAGGTTTGGACGGATCCACGACTTGACTTCACCGAAACGCTCGAAGAACGTCTGATCGCGGCAGCCTGCATCCACGCACGTGGTCGTGAAATCGCGCTACTAGCATCCCATCCACCGGGTGCGGGCTGGCGGCGACTGGCCAGACGCCACCGAAAACACTTGGTACACGTCCCGCTGTCATCGTTCAGCGACGAACAGGTTCAACAATTGCGAATGGTCCACGTACTAAACGGGCAAGAAGTGCGCAGTTTCGCCGAAGAATTCATTCGCCGCGTCTAGCACTCACTCCTCTGAAGCCTCCGCCGCGTGCCTAGAGTCCCCGCGATCCCTACGAGCAGATCAATCGTTACGCAACGTACAGCATTGCGTCTCGACCTTGGCTGATTCTTTGCGCAAACCGTTCGTTCTTGACCAACGCTTTGGTGCACGAGTTCCGCTTTCATGATGGCGAACTTGCTGGGGCAAACTCTCATACAAAACTCGTAGTATTGGGGCCGATCATGGCACATTTTTCTGAGGATCCAGATCAGCTGATCCAACTGGTCTACGCAAGCGCAGCGACGGTTCAGTTCTCTGAAGAGGACCTTGAACAGTTGCTTGAATACGCTCGAAACAACAACGCATCGCTGAATGTGACTGGCATTCTCCTCTTCAAGGACAACACGTTCTTTCAAGTCTTAGAAGGCCATCGCGGTGATGTCGAAGCGTTGTATGACAAGATTGGCTTGGACAAGCGTCACGACAACGTCCTGCTTTTAACGACGAACGAAATCGAGGAGCGCAACTTCGGAGAGTGGAAAATGGGCTTCGTCCATGACGCGACAGTGATCGATTCACTTCCCGGATTCGTCGACTTCTTCAATGGGCGCACTTTCGTCGACCTGATGGGCGATTCCAAACGAATGCGTCAGGTTCTCGATGGCTTCCGTCGGGGACGATGGCGTCGCACGTGCGAGCAAGTCGACACCGTCGACAGCCAGTAAGACACCGGAAGGTACGTACGTCATACGTTCTAGATCAAACACGCAAACGGGAGCAGTAGCATGAAGGGTATCGTCTTTACCGAGCTGATCGAAATGGTCGAGGAAGACTTGGGAATCGATATTGCTGATCGCATGATCAGTGGCGCGGAGACTAAGAACGATGGTTCCTATACCGCAGTAGGAACTTACGACCATGCCGAATTGATCCAACTGGTGATCTCGCTCAGCGCGGAAACCAAAATCCCGGTTCCCGACTTGGTCCGTACTTTTGGGCGACATCTGTTCGGTCGATTCCATGCACTCTATCCGGGATTCTTCGAAGGGATCGATTCCTCAATAAAATTCTTGCCGTTGGTGGAAACGTACATTCACGTTGAAGTTCGCAAGCTGTATCCAGATGCGGAACTTCCGAGCTTCGACTGCGAAGAGAGCGACGGTGCTATGCACATGACCTATTCATCAGGTCGGCCGTTTGCTGATTTGGCAGAAGGACTGATCACAGCCTGCGTCGATCACTTCAAAGACGAGATCGACGTCACGCGAACCGATCTGGGCGATCAGGATGGGACGAACGCTCGTTTCACTCTGCGGCCAACCGACGTTCGCGAAGAATTGAAGGGCACAGTGGCATGTCCGACGACATAGCGCTCTTGAAGCGTCGATTTGAACGCGAAAGGGCTGCGCGGAAAGAGGCGGAGTCTCTCTTGGAGCAAAAGTCCCGAGAGGTGTTCTACGCCAACGAAGAACTGCGCAGTCTCGCAGACCAACTTCGTGATCAGGCAAAACAGACTCAAGCGATCGTTGACACTGCCGCGGAAGGAATCATTACCTACGGCGAAGATGGCATCATTCAGTCGTTCAATCAATCCGCCGGCCGCATTTTCAGATGCAAGTCCGCCATCGGTGTTGAGCTATCGCATCTGTTCGATGCGTCTGACGAAAGCGTTCTCTATCCCGATCAAGACGAGCACTTCAGCCTTCCTGTCGACATCAATCAGGATGAGACAGATCTGCGGGATCCGATCGAAGTCGAAGGACGTCGAGCATCAGGCAAAACGTTCTTCGCAGAAATTGCTGTTAGCAGAATCGAGGGTAAGAAACAAACGCTCTTCACAGCGCTGGTTCGAGACCTTAGCAATCGCAAGAGGCTCGAGGCTCAATTGGGTCAAGCTCAGAAAATGGAATCGGTCGGACAACTGGCCGCCGGTATTGCGCATGAAATCAACACTCCGATTCAATTCGTTGGCGACAACATTCAGTTTCTCGAAGGAGCCTTCGAGGATTTAAGGGAACTGTTGACCCTTTACGGCAGCCTGGTTGACACCATCGACAGAGAGAAATCAAAACCCGTCTTGATCAAACAAATTCGGCAACAAGAAGAGATTGTGGACCTCCCGTTTCTACGAGAGGAATTCCCGGATGCGATCGAACAGGCTACCGAAGGAATCGGCCGTGTTTCGACCATTGTTCGTGCCATGAAAGATTTCTCACAACCATCTTCAGAAGCCAAGTCTTCCTACAACCTGAACAAAGCCGTCGAAAGCACCCTCGCGATCTTAGCGAATCAGCTTCGGGACGTTGCAACGATCGAATCGTCACTGGATCCAGACTTGACTCCACTCCTCTGTCTCGCCGGGCAGATGAATCAGACGCTGCTCAACATTTTCAGCAACTCCATTGAGGCTCTGGCCGAACACGGCAAAGCCGGTGAGGGAAAAATCACAGTCGTATCCAAGCTCGTTCGGAACTCGGTGGAACTGAAAATCCAAGACAACGGACCAGGAATTCCTAAGGAAATTCAAGATCGCATTTTTGATCCTTTTTTCACAACCAAAGAAGTTGGCAAAGGAATGGGGCAGGGACTGGCGTTCGTCTATGACGTGATCGTCGACAAACACGACGGTTCGATTCACGTACAGTCCAGCGCCGAAGCTGGAACCACATTTCTGCTTCGGCTTCCCGTTGCCAACGTAAAGAGCAAACAAGAACCCATGGAAAAGAGCAATGCAAGTTCTGCTAATTGAACCAGACCAAAGCCAACAAAGTCGGTGGCAAGAGCGTCTCAAGGCAAGCGATGTCCAAGTGACATGCGTCACCGACTTCAGCGAGGCATATGCCACTCATGGAATGAACTTTGGCATTGTGCTTTGCCGTTGGTGCGACGTGTTCGCGGCACCCAACGCCGGAGACAACACTCTGATCAAGCTGCAGAGCTTGGGACAGATGATGATTTGCATCATCGACCAACTCGATGACACGAGTCGCGATCGTGCCTACGAAGCAGGATTCTGTGAGTGCCTTAGTGTTGATTGTAGTGAGCAACAACTCACTGCAAAGTTGCGTCATGCCGATCACCTTTCGCGGCTAGACTCCCGCCTCGCACAAGCTCAAAAACTTGAATCCATCGGCGAACTTGCCGCTGGCATTGCACACGAGATCAATACACCCATTCAATATGTCGGCGACAACACGCGATTCGTCCGAGATGCTTGCGAAGACCTGACGACAGTTCTGAACTGCTGCCAGGCGTTGATCGATTCCATCCAGGAAGACCAACAAACCGAAGTTGCTGGCAAGCTGCGATCTGCAATGGAAGAGGCCGACGTCGACTATTTGATCGAGGAAATACCAGCAGCAATTTCGCAGTCCCTCGAGGGCGTCGATCGAGTTGCCAATATCGTCCGAGCGATGAAAGAATTCGCTCATCCCGGCGTATCCGAAATGGTCATGTCAGACGTATCGTCGCTGATCTCCAACACCGTCATGGTTGCTAGAAACGAGTGGAAGTACGTCGCCGAACTGAACACTGAGTTCGACGCCGATCTTCCTCAAATCCCCTGCCTTCCCGGCGAAGTCAATCAAGTCCTCTTGAACATGATTGTCAACGCTTCGCATGCGATCGCTAGCTCTTTGGGTGAGTCACCTGAGACGAAGGGGACGATCACAATCTCGACCCACAACACAACCAACCACGCTGAGATTCGGATCGCCGATTCAGGTAGCGGGATATCCCCTGAGAACGTGGAAAAGATCTTCAACCCCTTCTTCACAACGAAGGCAGCTGGAAAAGGAACCGGCCAAGGACTGGCAATCGCACAAACGGTTGTTGAAGAAAAGCACGGCGGTGAAATCAAGGTAGAGAGTGAAGTTGGAAAAGGAACAACCTTCATCATTCGGCTGCCACTTCAGCAGTCTGCCGTCGAACCTGCACAAGTATAGAAAATTCACGAACGATCATACAGCGGAGTAAATCATGAAGACCAAAATCCTATTTGTCGACGATGAAGCAAACGTTCTTTCAGGCCTGCGCCGCATGCTTCGAGGCCAGCGGAACGAGTGGGAAATGGAATTTGCAAACGGCGGCGCTGCCGCACTTGAGCTGATGGAGTCGAAGTCTTTCGATGTCGTGGTTTCCGACATGCGAATGCCCGGCATTGATGGTGCCGAACTCTTGACAAGAGTCTCCAAGCTCTATCCACACACTGTGCGTTTGGTACTGAGTGGCCAGAGCGAGCACGAAAAGATTTTTCGCGCCATTGGCCCTGCTCATCAGTTCATGTCAAAACCGTGCGATCCCGAAGTATTGATTCAGACAATTCAAAGGGCTTGCGGGCTGCAAAGCCAATTGCATGACGAACCGCTGATCCGTTTGATTTCTCAAATCGACTCGCTTCCAAGTCTCCCCGAAATCTATCGCGACCTGGTGCATGAACTTGAATCCGACGATGCCTCGCTCGATCGCGTTGCAAACATGATCGGATCAGACATGGGAATGACCGCCAAGGTGCTTCAGCTAGTCAATTCATCGTTCTTTGGGCTTCCCCAAGACGTGTCCTGCCCAAAGCATGCCGTTTCGCTGCTGGGATTGAATGTGATTCGTCCTTTGGTACTCACTGCTGATGTCTTCTCGATGTACGAAGACCCCGAGTTAGACGGATTCCATTTGAGTGAGTCAATCGAACATTGCCTGGCCGTCGCTACCGCAGCTAGAGCAATTGCCGAAGAGGAAACCTCCGACTCCCACATCATCAATGATTCCTTCATCGCTGGGATGATGCACGACATCGGCAAGCTTATTCTCTCGGCGAACCTGAGAGAAACGTTCGCGGAAGCCACGGAACTGGCGAAGAACGCCAACATTTCTCTCGCCGAAGCCGAAGAGAAGGTGTTCGGAACATCGCATGCACAAGTCGGAGCTCACCTGCTGGGCTTGTGGGGGCTTCCCAATCCGATCGTCGAAGCAGTTGCCTTCCATCATCAACCATGCCACTCAGGCAACGATGAGTTCAGTGCCCTCACCGCTGTGCATGCTGCCAACGTGATTCAGCAGCAGCGTTATCCAGGCGATCGCACCCCTGTCCGACCAGACTGGGATTTGGCCTACTTGGAACAAATTGGGCTGGCTGATCGCACCGAAGCATGGACCTTGCTCACCGCACCCGAGCCAGTGGCATGAGCGAAAAAATCCTACTCGTCGACGACGAACCCAACGTCCTGCAAGGCTACAAACGTCATCTGCGCAAGAAGTATGACATTGAATTGGCCATTGGTGGTGCTGCGGCCGTTGAAGCTGTGAAAGCGAAAGGCCCGTTCGCCGTCGTTGTTTCCGACATGCAAATGCCCGAAATGTCGGGCGTTGAGCTGCTCAGCAAAATCCAGATGATGAATGAGTACACCGTACGCATCATGTTGACGGGAAACGCCGACCAAAAGACAGCTGTCGATGCCGTCAATGAAGGAAACATCTTTCGTTTCCTTAGCAAGCCATGTGATTCCGAACAACTCGCCAAGTCGCTTGACGCTGGTTTGGAGATGCATCGGCTACAAACCGCCGAAGCAGAGCTGTTGAACAAGACTCTCTCCGGTAGCGTTCGGATGCTGACACAAGTCTTGTCCTTGGCAATGCCCGAAGCATTTGGTCTGACCCAAGAAGCTCGTTCGCTGGTACGTGGAATCGCTGAACAAGTTGGCATCGGACCACTCTGGCAAATCGAGATGGCATCCATGCTGATGCGTGTGGGCTGTGTCTCACTTCCCAAAGACGTGCTGACAAACTATTTGACTCACAAGCGTCTTTCGAGCGAAGACGAGAAGTTGGTCATGGAAGCGCCAACTGTCGGATACAACCTCGTATCTGCTATTCCTCGCCTGCAGCCAGTCGCCGATTTGATTCTGCACCAAAATGATCCGCCGCAGGATCCGACTCCGATCGCTTGCCGCATCATGCGAGTTGTTGGCGACTACCAGCGATTTCATACGGGTGAACGTCCGCTGAACTTTGCCATCAAGCTACTGCGTGATTCGGGCAACTACGACCAAGAAATCGTTGAACTGTTGGCCAAAGTACTAGCCGATAGCCGCGAGAGCATTGAAGTCAACGTTGAGCAACTCACCGACGGAATGGTCTTGGAGAAGAACGTCCAAGATCTGGAGGGAAGAATCCTGATCGCTGCCGGCAATGAGATTCACGAAACCATCATTCAGAAACTGACTGTCCTTCGTCGAAGCGCCGCTGGTGTTCGCGAGCCGATTCATGTGCGTGCCGTTTACACACCTTCCGATACCGAAGAAGCACAGACCGCAAACGCTTAAGACCACACCCAACTTCCGAGTAATTTTCATGCACACCGTTTTACTAGTCGACGACGACATGAACCTCCTGCGTGGCATTCGCCGCGCGCTGCGAAATCAACCTTACGAACTCATTATCGCAAACTCGGCCGAGCTAGCGATGGAAATGTTTCAGAGATCCTCTTTCGACTTGGTCGTTGTTGACCAACAGATGGGTGGGCTTCCCGGCACCGAGCTGATTGCTTGGGTCGCAGGGCATTTCCCTCAGACGGTTCGAATCATGCTAACCGGCCAGGCTGATGTGCAAGTGATGAAGAAAGCCATCAATGAAGGTCAGGTTTTTCGCTTTCTAACCAAACCATGTCATGAGCTCGAATTGGCAATGGCGATTCGCGACGGATTGGAATCAGCGGCAAATTGTGAACCCTCCGCAGCGATATGAAACCCAGCATCCTCTTTGTTGACGACGAACCGAACGTACTTCACGCGTATAGGAGAATGCTGCGCGAATATGGTAGTGAGTGGGAAATACAGCTTGTCGGATGCCCTCTCGAGGCCTGTCAAGAATTAGAGGAACGGTCATTCGACATCGTTGTCTCAGACATTCGGATGCCACACATGACGGGATTGGAACTGCTTCAGCGAATCAAGTCCGACCCACGATCGAGTGACGCCGAGGTGATCATTGTAACCGGCGAGGCCGATCGGAGGCTGAAGAGTCAGGCACTGAACTTGGGTGCTACCGATCTGTTGAACAAACCTGTAAATCAGGACGATCTTCTGGCTCGACTCCACAGCGCCGTTCGCATCAGGAACTACGCGAATCAACTGAAGCAAAAGAACGAAGAACTGGAGCAGCGTGTTCGCGAACGAACCGCGGCGTTGAACGCTTCTCGAGTCGATATTTTGTGGCGTCTCGGGAAGGCTGCTGAATTCCGCGACGAAGAAACCGGAAACCACGTCATCCGCGTGGGAAGCTACAGTCGCGTGATCGCCGAAACCATGGGACTTGACCACGAGTTTTGCGAAACGCTTTTCCTTGCCGCACCACTGCACGACATCGGGAAGATCGGAATTCCCGACGCAGTATTGCTGAAGCCTGGAAAGCTGACGGATGATGAATGGGTCTTGATGAGGACTCATTGTGAGATCGGCGTGGCAATTCTTTCGCACGATTCCAAGTTCATGAACGTGGTCGCCCGCTACACCGATCTGCCAGAGCACGTGGAGCCGATCAGCAATCCTGTGATCGAGATGGCGACGGTCATTGCTCAGTCTCATCACGAAAAATGGAATGGAACTGGATACCCACGGGGTCTAGTAGGCGAGGAGATACCGCTTGCTGGCCGCATTGTCGCCATCGCTGACGTCTACGATGCTTTGCGAGCTCGGCGTCCCTACAAGCAACCGTTTAGCATCGAAAAGTCACTCGACATTCTCAGTCATGACGCGGGCACCCACTTCGATCCCGCTGTCGTAGAAGCATTCTTTCAGGGTTTCGACGCGATCAGTTCCATCGAATCCGAGTTTAGTGATCAGTCCCAGAACTCACTTGAAACCCCAGCCGAACACGTCTCCATTCCTACGATTGTGCACGCTGAAACCAACAGCTCCTCGACGCTCGTGGTCGGCTAGTCGGTTCGCAGCGATCAACGCCCGCGTTGTCTCTGAGCGGCCCTTTGTGCTTCAAGAATCGTTCGCTCTAGCACCGATGCGTTGTCAGACGACTGCTCACTCGCTGGGACAAGCGGCGAAACTGTTCCTGCGTTTCCACTCCGCTGTGCGGCGCTGTAGACGTCAATCGTGCCCGATTGTAGTCGCAATCCTGGCGGTAGCGTAAAGCGTCCGATGCCTCGGCCTTGCATGTTGACGTCTTCAATTGGATTTGGGCTCGTCCCCGTGCGATCGATCGCTATCGACTGCATCGCCCACTCGTGGACAACAATCTCATAGCGAACCTTCGCAGGAATCTCGGACACGATCTCTTTCGTCAACGGTTCGCCATAAGGAGTGATCACTCGGTAGTTCGCAACTCGTTTGGCACCACTGTCTCGTTGTAATTCCACTTGGCGGGACTGACCCGGCGCCAATCGAATCGATTGGGGCTGCCTCTCCGAGGCAAAGTCAACAACGGCTACCTGCACCTCTCTTCTTCCATCATTGCGCAAAACGATCTTCGCATTCGGCAAAGGCGGATTCGGAATAACCTCCGAATCGATCAACACTGACTGTCGCTGGAGTGGCGCCCGAAATCCCGACGGATACGGCAAAGGCCGAGGCGGAGAGATCGGTCCCGCGTACGGTGTGCTATATCCATATCCCGTCGAGTAACCAGGTGATGAATAGCCGTGCCCTCCACGACCTGGCACACCGAAACTTGGCCCCACATAGCCGCCTCCACGCGCATTGGCAGGACGAACCGTGCTGATGGTGTTGCGAAACCGCGGAAAGCCATCGTCTAGATCCGCCGTCTGCATCCATCCCGAGCAGGAGCGAGGAAAACGAAGGACGCGGTTGCGGTCAAAGTTGAAGTACCCAACGAATCGACGGTCAGGCGTGTCATACCTGGGTTCACGACTGTAGTAGACCCTGTCGCCTGAAAGATCAAAGAACAACAGTCGACCGGCGTTAATCTCGATCGTGCCGCTGACCAGTCCGGAAGGCTCAACAACCTCGAACCGCTGTGCCAAAACAACTTCGGTTGCCAATAGCAAAGACAAGACACTCATCATCCAACGCATCGCACTTCCCCGTCGCTTTGCGTCTCCGCTCGCAAACAAATCGATCAAACTAAGAACCCACGCGCGAAGTCGTGAGTACTCAAATTATACGGACGCATCATTGCTGTGGGGCCGCAACATCATGCAATGTCGCGCCTTTTTCATCGCTCATCACCAAAATTGCGTAGCGGTCGGCGCCCTTCGCATCGCCCGCACTGACGCTCGTGTAATCGAATCTCCCTCGAGAATCCGTATAGCCATCTTTGTAGAACCGAACCTGTCCGTCAGGGTACTTTGCATAGACTTTCACATACGCGGCACTCACAGGCCGATGCGTTGAAGTATCTGTCGCTTGCAGCTGACCAAAGCTATCGGAAACATAAGTCGTGATGTCACCGCCGTAGTAAAGCGCTGTCGAGCGTGACGCGCCCGCAACCACTTCAACCAGCAGCGTTTGTCGTCGAAGATGGTGATTCAATTCGTATCGCCCCACACCAGTCATCGAATCAAACTTGAGATGCTCGGAACTAGCTGGACGAACCATCGCCATCCGTTGGAGATCCTCTCGAACAAATGGTGCTTTGCTAAATAGCAATTCCAAATCAACACCGTAGAAATTCAAGACGACTTCCTGAGCTTTACGGTGATCAATCCGCAGCGAGTCGCCTTCGATTCGCACAATCACTTCGGGTTGCTGATCCGAAGCATTCGACTGCCGACGCTCGCGGTCGATGACCGCCAAGTCTCCCGCCACTTCAGAAACCGGCTTCTTCTCTTCATCGCCGCCAATCGAAACCTGTTTTTCAACGTCCCACAGGTTTCTCCGCTGCCCCAATTGCGACAACAGTTCGTTGAATCGAGAGTGCCAACGCGGAACTGGGTGATCAGCGTGCTTTCGCGAGACTTGCTCGGCATGATCGTACTGCGCACGATGCATCGCTAAGTATGCATCAAGGTAATCGTACTGAAGCTCGCTATCGATCTTTTGACGATCGATCGCGGTAAATGTCTCGATCGACTCAGAAATTCGATTCTGTATCAACAAGTAGTATGCAAGTGCCAACTTCTCGTCTGCCGCAATCTGTTCGGAGTATGCAAGCGAGCGCACAAAGCTCTGGTACTGAGCAAGAAACGCATCATTCAAAATTTCGTCTTGATCACCCAGTCGATGGATGCGTGCTCTTACGAGAGGAGCATATTCCAACATCTCTTGAGTACGCCGCTCAATCGGCTCAACTCCAAGCAACGGACTTTCCAGCTTTGGTCCAACACGACCCACCAAGTCATCTCGCAACGACAGGTAGCCCTGCATTGCCTGTTCATCACGGTGAACCAAACTGTAGGCCCAAAGATCTTTGACAGGCAGGCTAGATTCTTGCAGCGTTTCCATGATGCTTTGATAGACTGCTTGATCACGCATTCGATGGGCGATCAGCATCCAATTCAGGTCGCGTAGATTCGCCGTTGCAAGAAACGCATGAATTTGTTCTGGCGTTCCCGATTCAGCTACCTTCTCCCAAGTGATCGCAGTCTGCTCGGTGGGAACATCAACGACTTTGAATTCTCTCGCCGCGGCTTGCGTGATCAAAGAATCCTCGACGGCAACCGTTGCCGGATAGTGTGCGAAAGCACCCTGCTTCGGAAAATAGAATTCGTATTTGACTGACTGAACCGCAAATGGCTCGAGCACCAACGTTTGACTATCGGTGGTTTGGCTTCCCGACAGCGGCAAGCTACCGGCAGGAAGTTGCCAAAACACATCGACCACCCGCTGCGCCGATGTCGGATTGGAGACAACGATTTGTCCAACATATGCAACCCCTGTCAGAAATTCGGTGGGTTCAGCGGACTCTGTCCGCTGCTTTGTTCGATTCACATCTTCCAAAGCAGCAAACCGTTGTCCAACAAGTATCGTGCCATCCTGCCCCGGTTGCTCTCCTAATTTCTTCAAGCGTTTTGTCACGACCGCGACCGCGTGCGAAGGCTTGTACACCTCACCGTTGTCCTTCGGCAGACCAACATCGCCTGCCGTCAGCGGCAGACCTGATAGCGCGAGTGCGATCAATGCCGAGTGTCGATTCTCCACCGGACGAAGCAAATTTGTGGAAACCGTCAGCGATCCCGTGTTCGCTCGCGACAAGTCTTCCCAGAACGAATTGACGTTTATCAACGTCGATGGCGATGGACCTCCGACGGTTCGCACGCGATCCCAATGGCTTTCAGCCCACTGCTTCGTGCTATCTATATCGCGATAGAACGCATCCACACTCGAGTCTGAAAAATCGCGACCACCAAAGAACAGATCCGTCTTCTTCAACGAAAGCTCTGACAGCTTCCTTGCGGCACTCGCTTTCTCCTTCCGCGCCATTCGTCCGCGAGATTCCGCTGGAGGCTCGAAACCGAATTGGACGATGCCCGACGCATCAGCCTCGACTTGCAGTTCTACCCTATCGAACGCTCCGTTCGCATTTGCCATTCCTGAAGTACGTAACGCGCTCTCGATTCCTAGCCTCACATCGGCGTAGCTCTCGTCGTGATTCTCAACAACCTCATGTAGCTCACGTTGAATCGCTTTGCGAGCCTCGGGCAGTCGCATCGCCAAGAGGGCACGTTCTGCCGCGTTCAACTGGTTGTAGCGCCAAAGTTTAGTGAACGGACTCAGATCACCGCCCAAAAGCCAATGATCGACAAACTGCTTTTCCTTCTTGTTTTGCAAGTACGGCGCGACCACCTCACGAAAGAATGTCGGATCATGGAACCAAAGGAACAAATGAAGCTCGTGGCTTGCGAGTCGTGAGTATGCACTTGCCTTCGCTTCCCGATCCAGTTGGTGCCATGCCGCCAGCTCGTCGAAATCGTTCATACGCGGATCGTTGACCAGCGTTTTATATAGCTTCAAGAGGTCGGCTACCGAGGAATACACCTGAAGCTGCGCTGAACCAAGACTCTTCAAATCCAACGGTTGCTCCGGAGACGCGACCATCACTTCTCTCTCGAAAGAATACGGTATCTCTGCATTCAACGCGTTGGCTAGTCGTAGGTCGACGGGTTCAATCTCTACCAAAGGTGCTGTCACCGTTCGTTGCATGATCGTCACTGCGTCACACGCCACCAACTGCAATATCGGCATGCCTTGCAATACATCAGCAGGAATCGTGACCACACCGTTCTCATCGGGTCGCAAATTGGCAACCACCACACCTGGGTCGGCTAGAAAGTCGTAGTCCGATCCGATTGCTTGTGATTCCGCTTCTTCGTCACGCATCTCTCGTGAGAGCGCTTCCCCAAGCATCGCATCGGCCGAAGGGTGAGGCGCATCGCCTGCGCTAACAGCCTGACTGGTATTGGACGTCTCTTCAGTTTCCCAAGGATTCAGTATCACACTTGGTTGCGGTAGCATCACGCCGGGATATTTATCGGCATAGCGACGCCGCAGAACGTACTGATACTCGTCACCCAATCGCAAATCGCTGATGTAGCCGTTCGCTTTGATCGAGGTCCCACGTCCGCCCAACCGCGGCAATGACAAATCCAACTGACTCATCGGTACGGCACCGTCCAAGTATCGCGATGCGTACAAGTGCACTCGGGCACTCGTTGTTTCGCCTGACAGCTGAATTGTCATGCCATCTACGTCTCGCGTGATCGAGGCAATCCCAAGTGGAACAGCAGGCGAGACCTCGCGATGTCGTGTGCTCCCCGTCGCGACTGTCCCCACGACTTCACCCGCAACCACTGCAATGTTTGTTCGCTTGGCATTGGCCAGATCAATCAGATGAAAATCGCCCGCTGGCAGCCCTTGAAGGTGGAGCAATCCATCTAGCACCCTCATCTTGTCCGTCTGATCGGTGTGGTAGCTGTTGCCACGAATCTCTAGCAACCGAAAGCGAGAGCCAATCGTCTCGGCCAACGGCAGTAGAATGTCTCGACCAACAATCGTATGAATCTCATCCGGCCAATGGACGCGATTCAGGTTCAAATCGCGTTGATGCTGGATCCCAGAGGGGACTGAAAAGCGAATCGCCTGCACGCCGCTCAACGTGCCTAGTCGCACTTGGCCCTTGTCATCCGACTGTAGCGTCGCTTCCACAAGAGCATTCCGTAGTTCCGTGGTCAGTCCAATCACAACCGTCGCCCGGGGAATCAGCTCCCCGTTACGCCCTCGCACTTCGATCACGTACTCATCTTCGTCGCGGGTCAGAAAGGAGTCGTGCGTACTCGACGTCCTCCGAATGCCTGCCACATCCCAACTACGGTTGGTCTCCAGCGTCTGCTGTGTTCCATCCGCCAGCCTGTCAACCGTCCCAGATAGCGTGACGCTTAGCTTGGCCAATCTGGCCGGTACTCGGATCGGAACCATCAATTCACCGTTCTGATCCAATTCCAAATCGTTGATTTGATGCGTGATCGAAAGTCCATCCAAATCTGTGGCCTCAATTCGGACCGCAACATGCCGAAGCGTCTTCGGGGCTACGATCGTGCCGCTCATCGACAACCTTGGCCGGATTAGCAATTCGACTTCAGCACCTGACTGCAATGATGTGCGATCAAGGTGCATGCCAGCGTGTAACTCGTATCTCTCTCGCAGATGCTGAAACTTGATTTTTGATGCAATCGAGCCGTCACTGATTACCGCACTGCGCGAAGTCTTGCTAGAGAGCGGTGGCAAAGAGATTCGACCTTCGTCGTCGGCTATGAACTCACGAGAACCGACCAACATGGTGGCTGCGGGTATGGGGACTCGGTTCTCATCAATGATCGTGAACACCATCCCGTTGGCATTGGACGAGCGAATGTGGTCGACAAACCCGCGCCGAATAAGCGCTCTAGCTCGAACACCCTTTCCAATCAGGTCGACAATCCAGACGCCACGCCCCTGGATTTCTGGAAGCTCAAGATCTTCCTGGTGTCGCTGCACGGCTGGCTGATGGAACTCAATCTTCCGCTCATGGGTCGCAATCAATCCGTCCAGATCGATGTCGGTATCCACCGCTTTGTCGTGAGTTCGATAGTATGAAAGAGTGTTGATCTCGTAGATCCGCACAACTAAGTCTTTCACACCCTTCAGCTGAACCTTCAAACTGGCCGGTTCATCTAGATTGGACCGTTTGACGTTTTCCGTGGACAGCCGCAGTTCCACTGCGGCTCGAATGGCTTGTCGTTGGGCTGCCGTCAGAAGTTTGTACCACTGCTCGTCGTCGCCGATCCCGGCCATCAATTTGGTTTCCGCGAATACCTGCCTCAAGTATTCGGGTTGAAGAAACGGATCAAAAGCCGTCGTGTTTGCCGCGTCGCGCAGGAAGTGTTCGAGATGCGCACGCACCAAAGGCTGCTCATCTCCTACCTGTGGCAGCAACGCGATCTGCATGAAATCTTGCGCCAAATTTGC
>JBGCGI010000170.1:0-8594 GCA_045110715.1 Rubripirellula sp. | reverse complement strand
GTTCCCTGCCCTATCGCCTCGTTCGTCCGACAAAATGCCTCTCGCAGACATCAGCCCTGATTCCTCGTCGAGTTGCTTTCACTACGCGGCGGTTCGTCACTACTTTGGCATCGCACCAACGTCGGTCAGCAAGCACTGTCTACCAGCATGCGTCGCCTGATCCGTCAGGCGTTTTCTGGCGAGCGCGATGGCCCTCTCTCCAGCCTCGATGCCGATGAATCGACGCCCAAGGTGCTCTGCTGCCGCAAGGGTTGTTCCAGATCCGGCGAACGGATCAAGCACCAAATCTCCTGGATTGCTAGACGACTCGATCACACGTTCGTAAAGCTTCCGAGGCTTTTGAGTCGGATAGCCGGTGCTCTCCTGGTCTTGTGACCTTAAGAAGCCAACGTCGCTCGCGGACTTCCCTAGCAACCCACTGTTCAAAAGATCGGCAGGAACGCCAACGAATGGCAATCAAGAAATCGGAACTCTACTCGTCACTCTGGGCTAGCTGTGATGCGTTGAGAGGCGGCATGGATGCGAGCCAGTACAAGGACTATGTCCTGTCGCTGTTGTTCATCAAGTACATCAGCGACAAGTACGCCGGCCAATCGTTCTCCCCGATCGAGATCCCCGACGGGGCCGACTTCAACGCGATGATCGCGATGAAGGGCAAGAGCGACATCGGCGATCAGATCAACAAACGCGTGATCGCTCCGCTGGCCGCCGCCAATCAAAAGCTCAACCAAGCCGACTTTCCCGATTTCAACGATCCCGTCAAGCTCGGCGATGGGAAAGAGAAAGTCGATCGGCTGCCGAAACGCCAATCCCTGAAGGCTACGAAGATCTCCACGCCGTCGTTCGCTACCTCGACTTACTCGAGCAAGAGAGCCAACTGAAATCGAAAAAGAAGGAGGCCGAGAAGACCCTCGACCAACTCGCGTACGACAAGTATCCCGAACTAACTATGGACGACATCAAGTCGTTGGTGGTGGGCGAGAAATGGCTTGCGACTGTTTGGAGCTCGATCCAAGCAGAGATTGACTACATTTCTCAAAATCTTGATCGACGCGTCCGCGAACTTGCTAAGAGATATGCCGAGCCACTTCCGTCACTAACTGTAGAAGTTGAATCGCTTCACGCCAAGGTTCTAGAACACCTTTCAGCGATGGAGGCAGTATGCACTTGAAGAACGGTTATCACCAAACCGAAATCGGCATTTTGCCAAATGACTGGGGAGTCAGTTCAATCGGCAAGGTTTTCCAACTCGATAACGGCTGCGCGTTTACCCCCGAGGACTGGAAAGAGTATGGGACGCCAATCATTCGTATTCAAAACTTGAATGACCCCGCCGCAAAATTCAACTACTCTCAGGCACCAATCGCACCGCGAAACCGCGTTGAAACCGGCGATCTACTTTTTGCTTGGTCTGGAACGATCGGGACATCTTTCGGCGCGAGAATCTGGAGGGGGCCACCGGGTGTCCTAAATCAGCACATCTTTAAAGTGTCGATGGACGAACACCGGATTGACAAGGCATATGCCCTGCGAGTTTTCTTCCAAGTTCAGGAGGCTATTGGAAAGCAAGCACACGGCTTCAAGACTTCGTTCGTCCACGTCAAGAAGGCGGACTTGATCAAGGTAATGCTGCCTCTTCCGCCTTTGACCGAGCAGCGCGCGATTGCGGAAGCGTTGAGCGATGTGGATGCGTTGCTGGGGGTGCTGGACCGGATGCTCACCAAGAAGCGTGATCTCAAACAGGCCGCCATGCAGCAACTCCTCACCGGCCAAACCCGACTACCCGGTTTTGACGGGGAATGGGAAGAAGAAGAGTTGGGGGCGGGTGTGGCATTGCGTTCCGGGCACCACGTCCTGGCTCAGTATTGCAACACGCAGCACAACGGTATTCCCTATTTGACTGGGCCTGCGGATTTTCCCGATGGAAAAATCAATTGCACCAAGTTCACGACGCGTCCCACAACGATGTGTGCAGAGGACGACATATTAGTGACAGTCAAAGGTTCCGGGGCAGGTACCCTCACCATCGCCGACGACGCCTACTGCATAAGTCGGCAACTCATGGCAATCCGCGTTGAAGGCTGGAATACCAAATTCGTTTTTTTCTCGCTCTTACAGAACGCCTCTGAGTTCAAGGCAGCAGCGACGGGGCTTATTCCGGGATTGTCTCGGTCTGACGTGTTGGAGCAGTCACTCCCATTCCCCCCAACGGTAGAAGAACAAACCGCGATCGCCGAAGTACTCTCGGACATGGACGCCGAGATCGCCGCCCTGGAGCGACGCCGCGAAAAGACGGGGCTCCTCAAACAAGGCATGATGCAGGAACTCCTCACCGGAAAAACAAGATTGGTCTGACCGCTATCAGCATCATGCTCCCCACCTTCGGAAAACCACCTTGTCGCTGTGGGAAAAAAAGGGTATTTTTTCCCACAAGCAAGGAGTTCCAAAGATGCCGCAAAGTGTTGAAGAAAAAGTGTTGGGGAAGATCCGAAAAGGCGGCAAGGGCTGGGCTTTTTCACCGAAAGATTTCCTGCACCTGGGGTCGCGGAAATCAGTCGACATGGCCCTGTCGCGGCTCACCGAGAAATCGGCGATCCGACGCGTGATCCGGGGCATCTACGACTCC
This sequence comes from Rubripirellula sp., assembly GCA_045110715.1. Lineage (GTDB taxonomy): Bacteria > Planctomycetota > Planctomycetia > Pirellulales > Pirellulaceae > Rubripirellula. Next base: position 5,968 of record JBGCGI010000170.1, on the reverse strand, counting down.
CCTCGTCACAGCGATTTGCTCGGCTGCGAAATGGGGCCCGATCTCGATCAAGTCGCCAAAGCACTGGCGAGAAAATTCGGCTGGCGGATCCAGCCCAGCGGTGCGGTCGCGGCTAATTTCATCGGGCTGTCCACTCAAGTGCCGAGCCAATACCTGTACCAGTCCGACGGTCCGGATCGCAGCTACGAAATCGGCAGTACCGAACTGACGTTCAAGCACGCAGCCTTGAAAGAATTCGGATTCAAAGCGGACGAAAGCGCCGTGGTCGTTCAAGCACTCAAGCATCTAGGCGAAGACCATCTGAGTGACGAAGTGATCCAGCAGACCCGCGATTGGTTGAAACCCGATCAACGACAACGGGTTTTGAAAGATACCGAACGGGTCACGGGGTGGGTGTACGAAGCGATCCGCAAAGTTTGCCGTGAGGATTCCGATGGATAAGGTGGCACTTCTGCCCGCGAATCAACGCAGCGAACTGTTCGAGGAAACCGCCAGGGTCAAGCGTGTTCTGCCGGCGATCGTGGAGAAGGACTTCTGGGTGTGCTGGGTTCTCAAAAAGCTATTCGAATCGGACTTGGAATCGGATCTCGTTTTTAAGGGTGGCACTTCGCTATCGAAGGTCTTTGGTCTGATCGACCGCTTTTCCGAAGACATCGATCTGGTGCTGAACTGGCAACGACTGGGGTACGGCAAACATGGAAAGGATCCTTGGGAAGAACAACCGTCCGCCAACCAACAGAACAAGTTCAATCAAGCATTCAATCAACAGGCCCAGCGTTACATCGAGACTGAACTCTGCCCCACGATCCAGCGGCTCTTGGCGTCTTGCCCCGATGTCACGCCGATGGTTTCCCAAACCGAATCGCAGGTCATTGATATCCGGTACCCCGCCGCTTTTGATTTGGCCGCGCTTCGTCCCGAAGTCAAATTAGAAATCGGGCCACTCGCTTCCTGGGTTCCCTCGGCCAAACACACCATTCGTCCGTACGCGGCAGACGCATTCGCAAACGTGTTCGATGATCCCGATTGCCCCGTGGTTGCGATCACTGCCGAACGAACATTTTGGGAAAAAGCCACCATTTTGCATCAGCAATCGCACCGGTCCACGCCGATCCCGCCGGGCTACTCGCGACACTACTACGACATGTATCACCTAGCGAGGAGCGATGTCAAAGCAACCGCCTTCAGTGATCGTGCATTGCTTGACGACGTCGTCCAGTTCAAAAAGCGGTTCTACCGTTGTCCGTGGGCACGATACGAAGAAGCCTATCCTGGTACGTTTCGATTGGTGCCTCCACCGGAACGTGAGGCGGAACTTGCAAGCGACTATCGTGCGATGCGGGCGATGATCTTTAAGACTCCGCCTTCATGGAAATCAATCTTGAACGAAATGCAAAAGTTGGAAGACGAAATCAACTCGATGAAGAAAAGCTCGTTGTAGGGGGGCTCATGAGCAAGATTGAAAAACCAACGCTCTCGGGCATGGACGCGGAGATCGCCGCCCTGGAGCGACGCCGCCATTGCAAATTGAGAATGTGGAATTGAAAACTGAGAATGAAGGGGGCGGTGGTGAAGAAGAATGTCGTGAAGGAGAAGAGCTTTGCGTTTGCGGTGCGGGTGGTGAAGCTTTCGCGATGGCTGCAGAAGGAGAAGAAGGAGTTTGTTTTGTCGAAGCAGGTGCTCCGAAGTGGCACGGCCATTGGGGCTTTGATCCGTGAGGCGGAACACGCCGAAAGCCGCGCGGACTTTACACACAAGATGAACATAACGTTGAAAGAAGCGAACGAAACCCTCTATTGGCTCGACCTGCTCTGCGAATCCGAAACGCTGGAGAAATCGCACTACGAAACCATCCAGCCAGATGCCGAAGAACTGGTCAAACTGCTTGTCTCCATCGTCCGAACGTCCAAGGAGAAGAACAATGCCTAACCATTCTCCATTCTCCACTTTCATTTTTTACTTTCATTTTTCCACTTTGAATTCTCCATTCATCCGGAGGTTGTTGTGAGTCAACCGAGAAGCGAGATCGCCGACGTCAACGACAAGCTTTTCGGCGAAATCCGGCAGCTTATCGACGAGTCCCGGCAACGTGCGGCGGTTGCCGTGAATGCCGAACTCACGGTGCTGTACTGGCAGATTGGAAATCGCATCCAAACCGAAATCCTTGGCGGCAAACGCGCCGACTATGGGAAACGCGTCATCGAAGACCTGGCGACTCAACTAACGGCAGAGTTTGGCAAGGGCTGGGGACCACGACAATTGCGTTATTGCGTGCGATTCGTGGAGACTTTCGGTGAGTTTGCAATTGTGAACGCACTGTGTTCCAAATTGAGCTGGTCGCATTTTCGTAGGTTGATCAGCTTCGATGACTCGCTGAAACGCGATTTTTACGCGGAAATGGCGAGATTGGAGGGATGGAGTGTCCGCCAGCTCAACGAACGCATCAAGTCGATGCTGTACGAGCGAACGGCGATTTCCAAGCAGCCCGAACAAACCATCGAGAACGACCTCAGCCAGCTTCGCGATGATGGCAAGGTCAGCACCGATCTGGCGTTCCGCGATCCGTATGTGCTGGACTTCCTGGGACTCGCCGACACCTACAGCGAAAACGACTTGGAATCGAGCATCCTGGCGGAACTCCAGCGGTTCATCATCGAACTGGGCACCGACTTTGCCTTTGTCGCCCGCCAAAAACGAATCGCGATCGACCAACGCGATTATTACATCGACCTGCTGTTCTTCCACCGACGGCTACGCTGCCTTGTTGCGATCGACCTGAAGCTCGGTGAATTCGAGGCTGGATTCAAAGGCCAGATGGAACTGTACCTGCGATACCTCGAGAAACACGAAATGGTCGAAGGTGAGAATCCACCGATCGGTCTGATCCTCTGTTCCGGCAAGAACGAAGAGCATGTCGAACTGATGCGGTTAGGCGAAGCGAACATCCGCGTCGCCGAGTACCTGACCGAGCTGCCCCCCCGCGAAGTTCTGCAACAGAAATTACACGAATCCATCCGCCGCGCCCGTCTGCGATTAGCCGACTGAGCCGCCACACCTCCCCATTCTCAACTCTCAATTCCCAACTCTCCATTCTCATGAGCGATATCGGCAAACCCGAACGAGCGACTCAGAACCGCGTGATCGCGTTGTTCAAAAAGGAACTCGGCTACCAGTTCTACGGCAACTGGGAAGATCGGCTCGGCAACGACAACATCGAAGAAACGTACCTGACGAAGAACCTTCGCAAGCGAGGGTACACTGACGCCGAAGTCTCCGCCGCTATCTATCGACTTCGCCTGGAAGCCACCAACACGAACCGCAGCCTGTACGAGAACAACAAGTCCGTCTACAGCTTGTTGCGATACGGTGTGGATGTCAAAACTCAAGCCGGTGGCGTGAATGAGAAGGTCCACCTGATCGATTGGGACAACGCCGAGAACAACGAGTTCGGCATTGCCGAGGAAGTCACCCTGCTGAAGGGAAACCACAATCGCCGGCCCGATTTGGTGTTGTACGTCAACGGCATCGCGTTCGGCGTGATTGAACTGAAAAACAGCCGCGTCAGCATCGGTGACGGGATTCGCCAGAACCTGTCGAACCAACAACCGGAGTTCAACGAGTGGTTCTTCACGACCGCTCAGATCCTAATCGCGGGCAACGACACCGAGGGACTTCGCTATGGCACGATCCTGACGCCGGAAAAGTTCTACCTGAGCTGGAAAGAGGACGTCGACGACAATGAGCGGCTGAAGCTGGACAAGTACCTGCTGAAGATGTGCGACAAGGATCGCATTCTAGAATTGATGCACGACTTCGTTCTGTTTGACGGTGGCGTGAAGAAACTGCCGCGTGTGCATCAGTACTTCGGCGTGCGTTGTGCCCAACAACACGTCGCCGACCAAAAGAACGGGATCATTTGGCACACCCAGGGCAGTGGCAAGAGCATCGTGATGGTGATGCTGGCCAAGTGGATCCTGGAAAATCGTTCCGATGCCCGCGTCTTGATCGTGACGGACAGGGATGCGTTGGACAAACAGATCTTGCGTGTGATGCGTGATGCCGGACAGCTTTCATCGGACAAGGAAGATCACGAATACCGGGTGGGAAGCCGCAGTGATTTACGATCCAAGTTGGGGGCGATGGATCTGCGGGTGGTGACTTCGTTGGTACAGAAGTTTGGCTTGCGTCGTGCCGACGGCAAACGACTGAGCGACAAGGATTTCGGGGCGATGATCGCGGAGCTTCAACAACAACCCAGCCCCGTGGCGGGACAGTTGTTCGTCTTCGTCGATGAATGTCACCGGACACAAAGTGGACGATTGAACAAAGTTATGCGGGCATTGATGCCCGGCGCGGTGTTCTTTGGGTTCACGGGAACACCGCTGTTGGCCAAAGACAAAAAGACCAGCCGGGAAATGTTCGGTGACTACATTCACACCTACAAATTCACCGAAGCGGTCGAAGACGAAGTCGTCCTGGATCTGATCTACGAATCCCGAGACATCGAAACCGAGCTGACGTCGCCCGAGAAGATCGATGGCTGGTTCGATGCGAAGACCAAGGGACTCAATGACTGGCAAAAAGACGAACTGAAGAAGAAATGGGCGACGATGCAGAACGTCTTGAGTTCTCGCAGTCGCATGAACCGCATCGTGGCGGATGTTGCGTATGACTTTGGCGTCAAACCTCGACTCATCTCGAGCCGAGGCAACGCGATGTTGGTCGCCGCGAGTATCTACGACGCCTGCAAGTACTTTGATCTGCTGCAAGACACGCCGCTACGAAACAAGTGTGCGATCATCACCTCGTACGACCCTGCCGCTGGGGACGTCTCGTTGGAAGAGACCGGGCAAAACAACCAAACGCAGAAGCAGTTCGTTTATGACACCTACACCGAATTGCTCGCTGGTGTCGAAGCCAAGGCGGGGATGACGAAAACGGAGTCCTACGAAGAATGGGCCAAGAAGCTGTTCACCGAGCAACCCGCCAACATGCGGTTGTTGGTGGTCGTGGACAAGTTGCTGACCGGGTTCGATGCCCCATCGTGCACGTACCTGTACCTGGACAAGTCGATGCAGGACCACGGACTGTTTCAAGCGATCTGCCGAACCAATCGCCTCGACGGCGAGGACAAGGACTTTGGCTACATTGTGGACTACAAGGATCTGTTCAAGAAGGTGGAAAAGGCGATCTCCGTCTACACGTCCGAAATCGACGATTCAACGGACGAGGATTCCGACCAGTCGTCGGAGATCTTAATGCAGCAACGTTTGACCAAGGGCAAGGAGCGACTAGACACGGCAATCGAAGCCGCCGAGCTGGTTTGTGTAGGCGTGGAAGAGCCGAAGCAAGAGCTGGAACAGATTCGCTTTTTCTGCGGTAACACGGAAATCCCAACGGACCTGGTTGAACGTGAGCCTCGCCGTGCCGGGCTGTACAAGGCAACGGTGGCCTTTGTCCGTGCGTATGCCAACATCGCCGATGAATTGGCGGAATCGGGCTACAGCGATTCGGAGATCGACCACATCAAGAACCGCCTGGATTTCTTCGTCAAACTGCGAGACACGATCCGACTCGCCGCCGGGGAAACGTTGGACTTGAAGCCGTACGAAGCCGACATGCGGTACTTGATCGATCACTACATCAAAGCGAGCGATTCCAAAGTCTTGGACGGCTTGCCGAGTCTGATGGACATGATTGTCAAAACGGGCATCGCCGATGCCATTGCGAATCGCCTTGCCAACCTGAAGGGGAACCAAGCCGCGATCGCTGAGGTGATCGGAAACAATGTCCGTAGTACGGTCGTGAAGAAGAAGATGAACGATCCGGTGTTCTTTGAACGGATGTCGGAATTGCTCGACGAGGTCATCCAGGACCTGAAGTCAGGCCGCATCGAGTACGAGAAGTATCTCGAAAGAATCGCGGCGATTGCCAGACAGGTCGATGCGGGGACGGATTCCAGCGGCGA
>JBGCGI010000169.1:0-52074 GCA_045110715.1 Rubripirellula sp. | reverse complement strand
TCTTGAACGATCTGGTTTGCCACAAGGTGGTCCTTTCGATTCATTGCGGGCTTCGAGAGATGCGGACCTATTTTGTAAGGTCGCCTCCAGAGCATCGGACTGCGAAACGCAGGCACTCGCCCTTCATCCCATTTGCAATGTTGGGTTGAGGTGGTTGGCTGGAAACAACTCCCAGCCAAGATCTGAAATCAGCCCCAGAAAATAGCGAAATCAGCCAAAATCAGCAAGGGAGAGTGCCGCAGAACAAATTCGAGCTGGACTTCCCGATCAACTGGGCAGGTAGATTCGCTGCACGCGGTGATTGTTGCTGTCCAAGATGTGGACACGATCGAGCGAATCGATGGTCACTCCCCAGGGCTGATTCAGCTGTCCCGGTTCGAATCCGGGACCACCCCAGCTGGCGATCCAGGTGCCGTCCTGATCCAGACGCTGAATCCGATTGTTCTTGTATTCCACCACCACAATCGTCCCATCGCTGGCAATCGCCATGTCATAGGGGTAGTAAAACTCCCCCGGTTTGGTGCCCGGTCCGCCCCACACATCGATCAATTCTGGCGTCTCGTGATCAATGTCGAATCGCTGAATCCGATGGTTGCTGGCGTCGACCACCCACAGAATGTTGCCCTGGACCAGCAGGCTTTGCGGACGCACGAACTTACCTGGCTCATTCCCGTTGCCGCCCCACTGCGTCAGGAAGTTGCCATCGGGATCGAACTTTTGAATCCGATCCGAAGCGTTGTACTCGCCAATGTAAAAGCAGCCCTTTGCATCACAAACCGCATCGGTGACGAAGGCAAACTCGCCTGGCAAATAACCTGCCTTGCCACCAATCTGGTCGCCATCAAGCAGTTCTCCGTCCAGCGTGTAGGCAAGCATGCGGTAGTAATGGGTGTCCGCAACCAACAGTCGCGGAACCTGGCTGTCGCTTTGCGCGTTCGGATATTGAACCGCCAGTCCCGTCGGTCGACCGTTATCGGTTTGGGGTGTCTGCCAGAACCGCACCAAAGTTCCATCGGTGTCGAATACCTGGATTCGCCCCGTGGTATCGACGATGTAGAGCTGATCTTCGTTGTCGATCGTGATCGCACGAGGTTTTAGAAAACGCCCCTCGGAGATCCCACGACGCCCCCACACCAAGTCTGGCAGCGGGCCCTGGACCTGGGAAACACAGCCGCCCGTTGCCACACAGGACGCACTGGCCAAGGTCGCTGCCCCCAGAAAAGAGCGACGATTCAAGACTGAGGCCTGGCTTTGGCGTTGGAGGACAGAATCCTCTGTTGGGCGACCGGCTTGTGAAGACATTTCCAGGCTTCTTACAATGCAGAAGACGATAACATTTCTTTTCGATGCGTCTTTTCCCATTCTATCAGCTCATCATCGCTTTGGGTCCAGCTCTTATTCATGGCAAATATCCTTGACCTCCAGGCCAGCGATGACCCGCGCGACATTATCCACCGCAGCGTCCAAGCCATCGTCGAGGGCAACGTTGTTGGCGTGCCAACCGAAACGGTCTATGGGTTGGTCGCCGATGCGCTGTCCGAGAAAGCAGTGAATCAACTGTGCGAGCTGAAAGGCCGCGACATCCATGAACCGTTGGCGATTTCGGTCTCCAGCCGCGAGGCTGCCGCCGACTTCTTCTGCCACCTTTCGCCGTTGGCTCGCCGTTTGAGCTATCGGTGCTGGCCGGGCCCACTGACCCTGGTTGTGCCTTGCGATCCCGCCCAATCAGCCGCCTCGCAACTCCCAGCCTCGGTCCAAGAGAGGATCACAGGTGAGCATCAGTGCATCGGTTTTCGCGTCGTTGACCACCGCGTGCTGGCCAGTATTCACCGTTTTTTGTCGGGGCCGCTGATCCTGACGAGCGCAAATCGGAGCGGCTTACCGGCTCCCACAACCGCTAGCGGGGTCAACGAACAGCTGGGGGATACCCTACCACTGCTGCTCGACGACGGCCCAACCCGTTATGGTGGGGCTTCCACGGTTGCCCGCGTAACGGGCAATCATCTGGAGATCCTTCGCGAGGGTGCGATTGAGCGTGCTGCTATGAACCAATTTGTCAAACCAGTCATTGTCGTGGTCTGCACCGGCAATACCTGCCGTAGCCCAATGGCTGAGACGCTCCTGCGCGATCAGCTCAGCAAGAAGTTGGGGGCCGAAGATGCCGTGCGAGTGATCTCGGCAGGTGTCGCTGCAGGAGCCGGCATCGGCGCAAGCCCCCAAGCGGTTGAAGTGATGGGCAAACGCGATCTCGACCTGACCGGCCACAGCAGTCGCCCGCTGGATGAGTCCGTGATGAACGTGGCGGATCTCGTTCTGACCATGACGCGGGGACATCGAGCTGCGATTCTGGCAGCGTGGCCGGATTTGCATGACCGTGTCTTCACTCTGCGGCGCGACGGTGGCGACATTTCTGACCCCGTTGGGATGCCCGTTGATGTTTACCAATCTTGTGCGGACCAAATTGATGGCGAACTAGCGGCTTGGCTCGACGCACTCGATGACGACTTTTTTCCAACCACCAACTCGAATCCTGAGTGAGGTGCCGCAAATGAAAATTTCCATTGCCAGCGATCATCGCGGAGTTCAAATCAAAGCCCGCTTGGTTCAATCGCTGACCGCCGCAGGCTTCCACGTCACCGATGAGGGTACCCACTCCGAAGACGCGGTCGACTATCCCGACTACGCCAAACGTGTGGCCCGCAAAGTCACTGAGCAGGATGTCGATCGAGGAATTTTGATCTGTGGGACCGGAATTGGAATGTGCATCACAGCCAATAAGTTCACCGGTGTTCGGGCCGCCTCGTGCTACGACGAAGTGATGGTCGAAATGAGCCGGCGGCACAACGATGTGAACGTGCTTTGCTTGCCCGGCGATTTGATTGGTGACCGCCCTGTCGACGAAATGGTGCTGATGTGGCTGCAAACCGAGTTCGACGGCGGGCGCCACGATGTCCGAGTCAAAAAAATCTCGGGCATCGAGCAGTCCGAACACCCCTCCTCTGCAACCACTGATTGATCTGCCTGCCAACGTGCCTGACACGACCACCATCGAAATGCCTCAATGGTCGACACTTGTCGGCCACGAAAAGATCCAGCGATGGTTCGGGGCGGCATTTCGCCAGCAGCGTTTCGGCGGCAGCTTCCTGCTCGTCGGAGCACCGGGCATCGGCAAACGCACCGTTGCCAAACTGCTGGCTCAAACGCTGCTGTGTGAATCGGTCGATCCGATTGAGATGGCGCCCTGCGGCGTGTGCGAGGGCTGCGTGCAAGCTCATGCCGATACGCATCCCGACATCGTTCGCATCGGCAAACCGGAGGACAAGAGTTTCATTCCGCTTGAGTCGCTGATCGGGCCACCCGATGCAAGAATGCAATCAGGCTTCTGTCGTGATGTCCGCATGAAACCGTTTCGCGGCGAACGGCGAGTCGCGATCCTGGAAGACGCCGACTTCCTCAATGAGGAAGGTGCGAACTGCCTGCTCAAAACACTTGAGGAACCACCCTCGGGCACCATCGTGCTTTTGATCGGCACCAGCGAACAGAAACAGCTGCCAACGATCCGTTCGCGCAGCCAGATCATTCGCATGGGCCCGCTGACCGTTGCCGATGCCACTCGCTTGCTTCGCGAAGTACATCAGATTGAAGCCAGCGACGAACAATTTGCCGAAGCCATTGATGTCTCCGGTGGCGACATGCAGGTCGCCGCACGATTGCTGGACGAAGAGTCGGGCCAGCTCCGACAGGCGCTGACGTCCCAATTGGCACCTGCCAGCCCCGATCCCGTGAAGATTGCCAGGCTGATCACGACACATGTCGATCAAGCAGGCAAGGAAGCCAGCAAGCGACGAGGAGCGATGCGTGACGTGTTCTCGATCGCCGTTCAGCACTTCCGTCGCCAAATGCGCGAGGAAGCGTTTCAACACCAACTCGAATCCAAAACGCTGGCGAGACTCGACCGATCGATTCGAGCCCTCCGAGAAGTCGACCGCAGCGCCAATCAGACCACGCTGATCGAGTGCTATGCTGCCGACATCGCGATGGGCACCACCGGCGATCGCGGCGACATCGGTTGACCTCCAGATCAATCCAGCGTGAATTCGTCGATCGATTCGTACAACGGCATGTAGCGGTAGTAAACCTCTAACGTCATCGCTGCCATCGCGGTCGTGTACAGTCGGCCCCCGACATCTCCCCAGCGATCGGCGAAGTGCCAACTGCCTGCCTCATGCCCTGATTTGGCCTGCGTCGCCACCAAGTGATCCCGCAACTTTGTGTTCCACCTGTCCCAGTCAGGATGCCGGCAGTGATGCAGCGCCAAAGTCGCGTAGTAGTCGTGATAGATGTTGGACAACGTTGGCCCGCGCTCGGACATGTCGGTCAGCGCCATGTAATACGGCGTGTAGTCAGGAGACTCACCTAAGTACATCAGCAACGCCAATCCAATGGCAGTCGTGGTTGGCTCGCCGGGTGGACCTTTGTAGCCGAACGAATAATCGCGATCTTTGCACGTCGACATCACGAACTCGCGAGCGTCCGTCAATGTGTAAGTCTGCAGCGATATCTTGTTTCGTTTGGCTGCCACCAATGACAACACCTGCCATCCGGTGACGGTCGTATCACCAGGACTTCCAGGCACATATCCCCAAGAACCGCTGTCATGCTGGGCGATGCAACTGAAAGCCGCACCTCTCGAAACCAAATTGACCAGGTCGGAATCACGGCGATCTCCTTCCGTTGTCATCGCCAGGGCTTCCCCCAAAGCCATCAAGGCAATCCCATGGCCATACATGCTGCCTTGCTGCCAGTCCAAACCCGTCTCGGTTTCACCGGCAACACTGCGCAAGTAGTAGATTCCGCGTCGAATCGTTTCGCTGTAATCGCCATTGTCGTGATGCGTATGCCCTGCCCCCAGGAACGCCAACAAAGCCAGCCCCGTCGCACCGGTGCTGGGCGTCGGCGTGTCCCCTTTCTTCTTGCTGTGACGGCATCGTCCATTGCAAGGATCCAGGTTTAAGTTGAATGACCAGCTGCCATTGGGCCGCTGGTGTTTCGCAATCCATTCCAAAGCTGCATCAACCGCTGCTTCGCTCTCTTGCGTCGCGCCATACTTGCGCCCCAACTCCAAGCGGCCTTCTGGTGTCCGGCCCTCCAATCCGCCGCCGGAGGGAAGTCGTTTCAACTGCTGGCGACTGCTCGATGCGCCGCCTGACATCGACAGGTCGACTAGCGTCGGATCCATTTCGCTGGGATTCTCGATTTGCAAAGGAGACGTGATCGGGACCGCGTCGGCAGGCGAGATCACCACCGCGATCGGTTCATCACTGAGCGTCGAGTCCACCATTTGCTCCCCCAGCTGATTCTCGATGACCTGAAGTGTTACGACTTGATTCGGTTCTCCCAACCGAGCCGTCAACGACTCACCGCCAGTTCCCGCTGCTCCGTGGTAGGTCAGTAAAGCAAGTAACAGAAGAATCAGCGTGTGCAAAATCGTACTGACGAGAAACGCTGGCACACGAGGATCGTCGAGCAGTCGATCGGAATCACTTTGATCATCGAACGGAGCGAGTGGAGGCGTGCCGGGCTCGGCCTTCACTGATTTGTCGCCAGCGCGCAGTGGCGGTGGCAACACCGCAGGCTGCGTTTGCGCAGGTGCGGTCTCAGGAAGGGTTGTATCGGTCATGTCAATTTCACGGGCCACAGGCGAGATCTCTACTCTCGACTATAGCTCGCCCCCACTGACCGATCCCAAACCACCCCCCTGAAACGCTGTAAATACAGGGGGTCTAAGGAGCAGATGCAACTGGCTCGCAATGAATGCCAACCCCAAAAGGAAGGTTGGCCGCAAAGCATTAGGTGCTGGCCGCAACCGGAATATCGGCGACTTGGTACGCTCGTGAGCGGAACAGGAAATCGATGATGTTGCCTTCGTGTGGCTGCAACCAGTTCAAGCGATTGGTCGGAATTGGTCCCACATTCAATCGATCGATGTCTGTGCTCGCACCAGCCCCATCGATGAACGCCTGATCTCGTGTCAGAACGGTACCAACCAAAGTCGGTCCGATCCGCTCCAGCATGTTCTTTTGAGCGCACTGAACGACGCTAACAAACGGGAACATGTACTCTTTGGAAGAGACTTGGCGATCGGGCGAATCAGCGTGAACCACCATCGGACGCAAATAGGCACAGTGCTCGCGCTCGATCAATTTCTCGCCGTACTCGGCCGTGAAATCTTCCACGCCGGCTTCTTCCAAGTCTTGCTGAACCATCGCATGCGTGCCCGTCGCCATGGCGGGGACAGTGAAGGCGGCCAACTGCGAATCAGGATCGCTTGGGGGAGTAACATCGACCGGCCCAATTCGTTTGGCGATCGCAGCTGCGATCTCGCGAGTGTGACGACTGGCCCAAATGCCGCTGCAGTTGATGCAACTTCGCCCCGAATTACTCAGCACACTTTCCACCATCAGGTCCAGGAAGCTCTCCCAATCGTCGACCACGTCGTCGCCAAGAAGGATTTTGGAAAAGCCAGGCCCGTGAGCCTGAACTCGCGGATTGCCCTCGTGCTGGGCAACCGTTTGAGCACTGCCAAAGATCATGCTGCGCGGCGTCTTGGTCATGATCGCCCCGCCTGCGTCATGCCCGCCCGGATACAAGCCGAAAGCCTGCGCAGGAATGCCAGCCTCGATGAATGCAGAAACCATTCGATAAGGCGTCCACGGTTCCTGCGATCCTGGCTTGAGCGCCAAGCCGACCTGCAACGGTATCGCTGGCAACCACAACGTGTGGACACCCGGTGAGTTGTTGGGAAGCACTGCGCCCAGGATAGGTGTCTGCGCTTGGTAGCTGACGGTAACGCCGCGGCCTTCTTCTCCAAAACCTCGCGAGAGGATCGAAAGGTCCAAGCCGCGTGTCAGGCAGTTTAGAATTTGATCCATGTTGGCCAGCACAAAGCTGTTCTTCTGCATGTTCGATCGACACATGTGCTCGGGCAGACCGGTACTAGCGGACTGCTGATGCACAAACTGGTCGACCGACTGCTTCGAGTCGCCAACTTGCAAGTCGGCTGACTCGAACAATTTGGCTGCCTGCTTGCAACGTTCGATCAGGTCATCGGTCGAAAATTGCAGCAGCGCCTCGCGTGCCTTCGACGCTTTCCGCATGTCACGTCCAACGATACCGCCACCGACCGTTCCAATCTTGGCGATTGGCTCACCGGTATCGAAGTGAACGACGTCAATTGACTCGAGCGACTCGTATGGTTTTCCCCAGCGAAGCGGACTAAGCGTGATCATGAAAGACTTCGTTTTTGCGTAAAGGATTCTGAAGGACGAACAACACAGCGATTTTGGCAAATCGCTGCTGAACAGGGTATCGACGTGTCGACGCCCGGCGAGCTAGTAAACGCCCACGGTTGTGCCACTGGCCAACTCATGGAAGGGGCGAACGCCACTGACGCCATCCCAAGGGTAGGTTCCAAAGGGAGCCTCACGCTCGCCTTCATCGCGCTCCATGAATCCAGGCACGAAGAACTCGTCTGTCAAAGTGTAAAGCTTGACGCGGCCGGTTTCGCCATAACCAACGACTTGGTTGTAGTCATCAAACTTCACCACCTCCGTCGCTGCACGTGGCTGCGGAGCATAGTACGAGATCTTGTAATCTTCCTGAGCTGTGACAGGCTTGCTGCACGCCAACCCCATCAAAGTGTTGCCGTAAGTTGGTGTCATGAACACACCACTCTCCTCGGGCGGACCACCAAACAATTCCTCCACACAGAATCGCGTCCACTGTGGTGTGAACTCGGTACCACCCGAGAAGATCCCCGTGATTCCCACTTCAGCGATACTCGTTCCGCGTTCTTCCAACGCATCCGCCAACGACTCGAGCAACTTGGGCGTCGTGAACATGCACTTCACGTCGTGACCAGCTGTCAAAACGGTAACCGCTTGGTCGACGCAGTGCTTCTTGTATTCCTCGAGATGGTCCATCCAGCCTTTTTTGATCAGCTTGACGACCCAGCGAGGATCGAGATCGATGCAAAAGCAGATCCCGTCTCGATGCTGAGCCAAATGCTCAACCGCCAACCGCAAGCGTCGCGGTCCGCTAGGTCCCAACATCAACCAGTTCGCCCCCTTGGGGAAATACTCGTCCGGCAAAGTATCACTGAACAACTCGTAGTCCTTCCAGTGATCCTCGATAACAACTCGGCTCTTGGGAACTCCGGTCGTTCCACCGGTCTCGAACACGTAAGTCGGTTTCCCTGCATGCCCCTTGGGAACCCACCGACGAACCGGACCACCACGCAACCAATCGTCCTCGAAGAGCGGGAACTTCTTCAGGTCATCAAAGCTCTTGACGTCGGTCAGCGGATCGAATTTCAATTCCGACTTTTTCTCGAGCCAGAACGGACTGCCCGTGTCGTCACTGAAATGCCAGTGCACGGTTTTCAAGGTGTGTTCGTTCAACCGGTCACGTGCCTCATTGGCAAGCTGGGCGATTTGTTCGTCAGAGGCGTCGACAGTACTCATATCTTCTTTCCGTTCGTGGATCCACTTCAGCAATCTCGATCGATCTTAGGCTGCGGGCTCATGATATCACGAACCCAGATAACCTTCGACGACCTTGCCGAGCATTGTTGTTAGATGGAAACCCGCCGGAGGAAAAACAGACCTGCGCACAAAAAAAGCCGCAGCACGAGTGCTGCGGCTTTGAATTTCAATTTTCGAGATGCCCTTGTTTAAGGAGCAGCAGCACTAGCTGTGACAGGAGCAACAATCGCGTTGTTGTTGTTATCGTCGGAAGTCGCAGCAATCACACCACCGACAGCACCTAGAGCAGCAAGGCCGCCAAGTCCACCGCCGAAGCCGCCACCACCGCCGCCACCGGAGAGTCCGCCACCACCGCCGGAGAATCCACCACTGCCGCCACCGAATCCACCACCTGGGACAAATCCACCACCAGCAACAGGATTACCGAAACCGTCAGTGACGATTCCGCCATCAACCATTCCGCCGTCCATGATCACGCCGCCGTCCATGCCCACGCCACCGTCGACAATTCCGCCGCAGGTGTCACAGGAACCGCAACCGCCACAGGCTGGCTGCTCGATGATGACTTCTTCGACACAGCTAACGATCTCTGGCATCGGAGCGATTTGCATTGCAAATTCTTGACAGCAGCACCCACCTTTACGGCGATGGCGAAGGCCAACCAATCGCTCTGACTGGTCGGCACTGTCATTGCTGACGGTCTCGGTCAGTTCCGATTCGTCAACCAACTCAAAGCCGATCAGGCCAACGCCTGAATGACCAACTGCGAGCAGCGAGTAGTAACCAGGCTGAATTTTTTCGATATCGAACTGACCGTTCTCGTTAGTTACCGTTCGGTCGATTTGCATGCCGTCTTTGAAGACGAACACGTTGGTCAAGTTCGCACCGCGAAGATCAGCACCAACTGCACCTGCGACGTGCAAACGACCTTTCATTCCACCTTTGACCTGTGCAACTCGGAAAAGCTCGTCACCACAAACTTGATTGACCAGGCCCTCCAATTTGACGTTGGAAATCGAAGCGTTGCTCGATTTTACGTTTGGTGGCAGGTATCGGATGATTGCTGTGTTCACGACGGTGTAGTCGATATTGGCAACGGAGACTTCTGCTGATTTTGGAAAACCAGCGACGTCCTCGATCACGTGCATTGCACAGCAAGCAAACACGTTCTCGCCGCGTGCGGTCAAAGCGTACACACCAGACTCGACGTCGCTGATGCTGAACTCACCGCGTGAATTGGTCTTTGCTCGGAGGACTTCACCATCACGACTCATGATCGCAATCGAGATGTCTTCCAGTGCCTTCGCTTGTCCATCGGACTGCGGAAGAATCACTCGACCAGTCAACGCCCCATCGGCGGTTGGGCTGACCCATTGATTCATTGTTAGATGATTGACCACGGTGGTCTGAGCCACTAGCGCGGGAGCAGTGATGAGCCCCATGGCGAAAAGTGAAAGAGTCGCTAGCAAACGCTTCATTGTTGAACCTCAGGAAGTTATTACGGTGGGGCGTCCTCGTTACCCAGAACCTCAAATAAGCCCGAATGCAGACGATTACAACGTCTTGGCAAGTGAAAGGGGTGAAGCTGGGTAAACCGCCACGATTCTGATATTAGGTGAACAGAGTTTAGATCGCAACGGGTTTAGTGATAAGTTTTAAGGATTTGGTAATTCAGCGCGATCTCAGGCACGCTCGGGCTTCCAGCTTTCCCTCTCCCCGAAAAGTAAGAGCCACTGTGGTCAGAAAACTCCCCCTGTCAGGTAGTGAACAAAGACACCGAAACGGCCTGCTCTATGACGAATCAATCCAGATTGAGTTCCATGAAAACGCCTCGCGGGCCTGCATTCAGCACTCGAGATGTTCCCAGATCGACCTGTTTCTCCCAATCTCCGTGAATATGCCCGCAAATCACAAGCTTTGGTTGCTTCAACTCCACGACTCTTCGAATCGCTCGACTGCCTCGGATCTTTCCGCTGCTGTCATGGTCGACCGAATCCAGCGGAGGTGAATGGACCACTAAGACGCCACCTTCCTGGCATCCCGCCAACAGAGCTTCTGCCTCCGATTCATCAAAGTCGTAGCTCCAGGCCCCAAAGGGAGTGACCGGAATTCCGCCTCCAACTCCCCAAAAGGGAATGCCATCGATCTCACAGCCGTCACCATGCAGAACCCGGGCGGTCGCCCAGCAGGCAGCCGCCTCCTGGAGCTCTTCAACGGATTCGCCGTTGCCAGGCACCAGCACAGCTGGCTTCTCGATCTCCGCCAGGACATCCAGCGTGTCGCGGATTCCCTTGCGACAAGTCGCGAAGTCACCCGCACCAATTACACAGTCAGCTTCGGCTGAGGCTTCCACAAGCTTGCGAGCCGCCTCGGTGTCTCGATGCAAATCGCTAAAGCAAAGCAACTTCATTGAACGTCCCATCCTTTGCACGCACTCCCTAGGCTATTGAAAATCACTCGTTGAGCTGTCGCTCGCTGCTTTTTATACGCGACGCTGCAATCAAGAGGGCACAACAGATTCTGAATGACTTCCACGAAAGAACCCTCGTGGAGTCAAACGTCGCATCAAGGCTGACTCGTCGCGATCCTCTTCTCTTTTAACGACGCCCGCCTTCCCAGGGGGTTCACCGGTGGAAGTTGGCGCGGACGGCTCCGGGCGCGGCCTGCAAAGTGATGAAGACTCCATGAGCGATCGACTCAGGCAGCGGCCTCTCCATGATCGACTTGGACTCCGAGCAATCATGGGCCGTCTGCACCTGTTCCGCCAACGGAAAGCCGATCGACGGTGGACACGAGGCGCTACCCTGTTTCGAGGAAGTGCCGTAAAGAAGCGTGTTTCGGCTCGCCAGCACCCCCGTCATGATGCGAGATCGAGTTGGCCTGCTTTCGCTCAGTCCGTCCATCGTCGGAGTCGCCTATACTGGCGGGCGAATCAGACGCTATCGTTTACCACGATGAACTCCACACCCAATCCGCAACCGAAAGACATCCGTCGTACCGTCGTGCTGATCCTGGCGATCACATTGATTGTGGTTTACGGCGTGATCGTTTTTGGCAAGGGGCAGGGCGGAGCGAACAAGTTTTTCGCCGAAGCAGCCGGGCGAATCGGGTTAGTGATGGGGGCGTTATGGCTCGCTTGGCCCTCGCTCCGTAAACCAGCTCGCTGGCTCCCCCCAGGCGTTGCGGTGATGGGCGTCGTTGTCCTGGCTGCACTGGCAGCACAACCAAGGTTGATCGTTGTTGCGATTCCGGCGATGGGCACGCTACTGGCGATCGCGACGCTCGTTCGCGCGATGAAACGTCACTGAATCAGTCGCAAGTTGACCGGATACCGATAGTGGGATCCATCGCGAACTGCCAGGGCTGCGATGATGCCGAACACGACTTGCATGACCGCGGGGACGAATAGCAACAGGAACAAGGTTCCGCACGAAATCATTGCCAAAACCGCGCAAGCGACACCAATGATCAGCACCGTGATCTGAAAATTGAGTGCTTCTTTGGCTTGGGCTGCGATGTAGGGCGAGTCATCCTTCTTGATCAGGTAAACGAGCAGCGGCCCGAGAAACCCGAGCAGTCCGCCCATCACAATCCCAGCGATCCCAGACAAATGAGCGATCAGTGCAATGTTGCGTTCGTCTTGAGTGGGCGCGAAATCTCGATCTCCAAGAGAAATGGGCTCGGGTGGTAAATCGTAGGGATTGTCGGGTTCCTCGTTCATTCGCCTGATCTCTTGTCGTGGTCTTTCGATCGCATTTGGAATGGACGACCGATGGATTTCTTTCCGCTTCTTTCTGGGCACCGGTTTTGAGAGTGAGGGGCGCAGCCAATAACGGTTCTGCCGTATTTTACGGGAGATTCTGTTCGCGTGGGCCGCGGGAAACACGCTTTGCATCGTTCCCATGGTGGTCTCCCAATCGCAATCAGCGACAAAATCAGAAAAAACCTACCACCACTCCCTCGATCTGACCGAAACAACCAACAACACCGGTCTGATAGTCCCATCTGAAATCCATCACCACACGTCGGTGATAACTAATCCAATTGCACGTGTGATTGGAATTCAGGTGGACCAGCCGAAAGTGATAATGGACTGCAGGGAGGCATTTCGATGCGACGCAAGTATTTCGGATTGGCGATTGCCGCGATCGCTACCCTTGGGCCGATGCAGGCTTGGGGTGGTGACCGAGAAATCGCAGAACAGATCATTCAGCGATTGAAAACCAATCGCGACTCAGGTGCTCTTAAAGACTTCACGCTCGACATGAAAGTCGATAAAGGCGTGGTGCTTTTCAGGGGCAACGTGAGTGAAGGCGACCAGAAAGATCTCGTGCTCAAAGCAGCCAATGGGATCGACGGGATCGCGAAAGTCGTGGACGAGGTCACCGTGACCCCGATCGCACAAACACCTGCCGAAGCAACGGTTATCAAGCCAAAAGCAGCCATCGCGGTTGCTGAGGCACCTGAGCCAGCCAAGCAGGAAGCAGAAACGGTGAATCCAGTGAAAGCTGACTTCTCGTTCCGCGAAGCATTGGCAGAGCAGGCCAAGGCAATTCGGATCCCCGTGAAACCGATGCCAGAAGTCATGCCCGGCCAAATCATGCGAACCGCAGCAGTCGAGGCGGCCGATGACGGACAAATCGTCTCAGCAGTCGTCGCTGCGTTGAACAACGCGAAATCTCAGGGCAGCCTGAAAGGCTTCGGTGTTGACGTCAAAAGCAACAACGGCGTTCTTCAGCTGACCGGACGTGCTTCGTCGCCTTCGCAACGAGCGACCATCCTTCGCATCGCCGAGAATATCCCTGGTGTTTCAGGTGTTCGGGAGGCAATCACGGTCCCAGCGACCGCGAGCAGCCCTCGCTTGCCTTCACCACCTGCATTGCAAGACATCGGAGCCAGCGCATTGGCTCCTGTCTCGGTCGGCCACGTGAACCAGCCTGCTCGTCAAGGCACTCCCGCGGCGCTTGCTTCGGCTCCAGTTGGCATGCCAGCGATGGCAGCCCCCTACCGCATGCAGCAGGGGCAACCGATGGCTGCAACACCAGCCGGTTTCGGTCATGTTGCCGGTCAGCCGGTTCCCATGGCTCCTCACTCTGCCGTGGGAGCACCGCGGTACGATGCACCGAACTTGCCTAACTACGCTTGGCCAGGTTACGCGGCTCACCCGAACTACGCTGCTTTGACTTACCCTCAGCAGTACAGCCCTTCGGCTTGGCCATACATCGGACCGTTCTATCCTTACCCGCAAGTTCCATTGGGATGGCGTAAGGTCAGCCTGGAATGGGACGACGGATGGTGGTTCCTCGACTTCACCGATCGCTAGTTCAATAGCGGTCTTCTCAAGAAGTCCGGTCCAGAATCACGTGTCAACATCTGACCCGCGAGCAGTCTGCTCGCGGGTCTTTTTGTTTCCAGATCAGTTGCACGATCACTGTTTCACAGTAAATCGACGTTTCAAACGAATCTTCGGAATTATCCGCAAGATCGGTATAAGTTCACACGATACTATTGGTACGCAGAGGCGCCGGATCCACTAGGCATGGATTCAAGAGTCACTCAGGACTCTCGCCCATCAAACGAACCACGGAAGGTTGCTCGGATGACCAGCTCGAATCGCCGCGAAGAACCAACTTCAGACCCAACACTCATTTCAATGGGTGTTCAACGAAACGTTGGCAAACTGCTGCTCAGCACGTTTGCGGTACTCGCACTCACCACCACCGGGTGCTTTGGAGTATCAAACGGGTTCAACCTTGGAGTGCTGGGATACCCAATCCCAGTCAGCCCCTACTACCAGCACAAGCAAGAAGAGAAGTTCTGGAAGAAGGAGCGGTACGAGCGTGTGCCAATCCTTGGACCAACCACCAGTGGCGGACCAGCCGTGGCGATTGATCCGCCAAGCGATGACGAGGTCATCCACGCACTTGAGCAGGCTCGACCTGTTCAAGGTGGCATTCCCTTGCTTTGGGAAAAGCAACGCAATGACGTTCGCATCATCAAAGAGAAGATCGCGGACTACATTGATCCGCCACGCTTTTACCCTCTGATCGGCCCAGCCCAACTGCACCACGCACACTACAAGTGCACCGTCTACTTCGACGAGAAGACGACGATCGGGTATCCAGTACCACACACGCTTCACGATCGAGAAGCAATCGAAGTGGTCTACATCGACCATAACCACTTCCACATGGTTGGCGACGTCGAGCCTTACACGACTCCAAATCTGTAAGCTCCACAGAACTGCGAAAACGACGAAAGCCAGCCCCATCGGGCTGGCTTTTTTCGTAACCCCACAACAGATCGTCTATACTGCTCGGCCTGCGACAAGAATCACGATTCCCCCACTTCCAATCCCGCCTGATGCTGATCTTCGACGCCCACCTCGACCTCAGTCTCAATGCCTTGGAATACAATCGCGATCTTCGCCAGAGCGTCCATTCGATTCGCGAAGTGGAACAGGGCATGACCGATCTTGCCGGTCGAGCCCGTGGCACCGTCGCGTTTCCCGAGATGCGTCAAGCTGGCATCGGCATCTGCGTCGCAACCCTGCTGGCCGGCTGCATGAAACCAGCTTGTCCGGTCGGCTCTTGGGAATCACCAGCACAAGCCCATGCCATGACGATGGGGCAACTTGCCTGGTACGACGCCATGGAAGCAGAAGGCCATTTGCGTCAGATCCGCACCCTCGAACATCTCGAAACACACCTGACGCAGTGGGAACAGGACTCCCTCAACACGCCCATCGGCTACATCCTCAGCCTCGAAGGCGCCGACTCACTGCGGACAATCGCCGACCTTCAGAACTTGCATCAACGCGGCTTGCGAGCCCTGGGTCCCGCTCACTACGGCGTCGGTCGCTACACCCTTGGGCACGATCAAGATGGACCGCTTTCCGATCATGGAAAAGCTCTGATCGACGAAATGGATCGCCTGCAAATCATCTTGGACGTCACCCATCTGAGTGAACCATCGTTTTGGCAAGCACTCGAGCGATACAGCGGCCCCGTCTGGGCCAGCCATCACAATTGCCGCGCGATCGTGGACGATCCCCGCCAACTCTCGGACGAACAGATTCAATCGCTTGCCCAGCACGACGCGGTGATCGGAGTCGCGCTGGACGTTTGGATGGTCGCCGCTGGCTGGCAACGGGGCTCGTCGACACACGCGGCAGTGCCAGGGTCCGACCTGAACGGACTCGCAGATCACGTCGATCACATTTGCCAACTGATCGGTTCAGCAAACCATGTTGGCATCGGCACCGACTTGGACGGCGGATACGGAACCGAACAAACTCCAGCGGACTTAGACACGATCGCGGACCTCGAAAAGTTCGTCGGAATTTTGCGACAGCGGGGCTATTCCGAAGCGGACTTGGATCGCATCACGCATGGGAACTTCTTGTCGTTTTTGCGTCGTGCCTGGAGTGCAACATGAACTGGAAGCAGCTGGACGGCCTGGACAACATCACCTCACCAGGACTGCTGGTGGATCCAGACAAGGTCCAATCGAACATTCGTGCCATGATTCAAACGGTGGGTGGCGACGCGAATCGCTTGCGACCTCACGTCAAGACTCACAAGATGGCGCAACCTATCCGGATGCAGGTCGATGCTGGCATCACGAAGTTCAAAGCCGCCACACTTGCAGAAGCAGCCATGGCCGCGGGCTCAGGGGGAACCGACGTGCTGCTGGCCTACCCGATGGTTGGCCCCAACGTAGCAAGACTCGCGGGACTCGCTAGGATCCAATCAACAACATCCTTTGCAACCATTGTCGATGACCCTGCAGCAGTTCAACTGCTCTCGAAAATGCTCGATGTTCCGTTGCGAGTCTTCATCGACGTCGACTGCGGCATGCATCGCACGGGGATCCAGTGGGGTCCAAAAATGGACCAGTTGCGAGTGGCCATCGAATCGGCGGCCAATTTAGAATTTGCTGGGCTGCATGTTTACGACGGGCATCTGCACCAACCCGAGATCGATCAGCGGCGCGACGCTGCGTTGAAAATCATCGACGAAGTTCGCCAGTACGATCAAGCAAATCCTTCACCCACGATCATCGGTGGCGGATCGCCCACGTTTCCATTTTGGGCACAGGAAACCGACTGGGAATGTTCCCCCGGAACGCCCGTGTTCTGGGACGCCGGTTACGGGAAGCACTACCCCGACCTGACGTATCAAAAGGCCGTTGCCTTGATCACGCGTGTGATCAGCAAGCCGACCGACGGGACGCGCAAGCGTCTGTGCCTGGACCTGGGCTACAAGTCAGTCGCTTCGGAAATGCCGCTGGAATCCCGGGTGATCATTCCGGCCATCCCGGACGCGAAACTGATTGCCCACAGCGAAGAACACCTCATCGTCGATACAGACTCCGTGGATCATATTCCGATTGGCGAAATGCTGCTGGCTTTTCCCTGTCATGTCTGCCCCACCGTTGCACTGCATTCATTTGCGACGGTGGTTCGCGACGGACGGCCAACGATGGCTGGCGACGGGTGGAGGACCGAAGAGACTTGGAAGGTGATTGCCAGAGATCGCTACCCTTAACTCAAGCGGCGCGAGGTGCCGGCATCGACTCGACGATATTGATCGACGAATCTTCTTTGAGATTGACGACCGCTGGTTCGTTATTCAGGTGATCTTTGTGCCACATCTCGATCGTTGGCAACGTGTAATCATCGCGTCCTGACCGGGTGACTCGACCAATGCAATCGTTGTCCAGCAGGACATAGCTTCCCAGTGGATACAGCGATGTCGCTCGAATCAACGCGCGCACGACCTGCGGGTCAAGCTTGCGGTGCTTCACTTCGTCCAGCAGTTTTGTCATCACGAAGTAGCCCTGGATCGCCAACCGATGCTTGCGATTGGCCAACATGCCAACAAACGAATCGGCAACCGCGGCAATCTTCGCGAGGGGATCAATCTCTTTGGCACTGTGTCCACGAGGGTAACCGCTTCCGTCCAAACGCTCGTGAATCTGATAGGCGACCAGCTTCGCGCGTTCCGAAACCTCGCCGTAGCTTCCCGCAATCTCAATGGCTTTGACGGGATGATCCGACAAGCGTTTCAACTGACTCTGCGACAGCGTGGTTTTGGTATCGAACATTGGCAATCCAACGGCCTTCATGCCAACGTCATGAATCAGGCAGCCTAGACCAAGATCCATCAGGTGGCTGTGATCGAGCCCCATCTCCACACCGATCGTCAGCGAAATCCCAGTCATGTGGATCCCATGACGCGAGGGGTAGTCGGAATCATAAGGAGTCGACGACATGCAGACGAACGCGTCTTGGTCTTCTTGAATGCGACGCAGCAATGCCTCGCATGTCTCTTTCAGTGGCGTCACGTCTGGACCGCCCGTGGACATCGTGTCGTCAAAGAACTCTTCGACCGCAGCAATCTGCGTGTTGCTCTCACGCGACCAAGCCAATTTCAATTCGTCGGAATAGGTTTTGTCATCGGACTTGCCCGCTTCCGCAACCAACGGTGTTTCAATGGGCGGGATCGACAGGTCCGCCGATTTCACAAAGGCATCGGTGGCTTCGGAGTAGTCGTTCCGGTCGTGTGAAGTCACATACGCGTGGGCGGGCGGGACGTTTCGACGACGGCCCTGCGGCATGAACGCGTTCATGACAGCGATATCACGTTGACTCAAAATGACCGAGTCGATTCGACGGGCTCTCAACCGATCAATGAACTCCTGCGTGACCTGCGATCCTTCGGTCAACAGTTTGACCCGTCGGTTCATGGGATCTTCGATCGAGGCCATCAACACCGCACCCGGCTTCAACGTGCTGAGCGGTACGCGTTTGCATTTCACTGTTCGAGTCCGTTCGAGTGAAGTCATGATTTGGCAAATCCCTCTTCTGCTGTTTCGACATCTGCCGAGGAGGGACTTGAACGATGAAATCCCACAAAGAGTGAAACCAAGCCACAACCGACACGCGCAGCGGGACCAGCCCCACTATCCGCTACAGCCCGCAACCTCCCGCAACTAGAATGCTACCCTCTTGGACTCGTTGGGCTCGAGGGACGGACTTTCACGAACGGAATCGCTGCGCCGTTTCAGGCGGAGAGTACTCGTTTGAGGAGCTGCAGAATGGACTTCGCTGAATCTGATTTCAACAGACTGGATCGATAGATCCGACCAGCGAATGTGACCACCATGACTGTCCCGGCAAGCAGCAGAATCGCAGCCAGCGGCGCGTGCCAAGCTGGTATCGTTTGGCCTGCCGACATCCGCAGGGACATCATCATGGATGACGTCGGCGGGAAAAAACTACAGGCGACCGCAACGATGCCGTTTGGATCAGCGTCTCATCCGTTGTGTCGCATGAGATGAATCACCGCGATCGAGTTTTGCCCGGACGGCTCACGTGTGCAAGCATCATTCTTCGTGGGCGGTGATCGCGTAAGCGGCCGGGCCCCGCGACAGCTCGCAATTTTTCCGTGGCCTCACGGTCAGCGGCGTTGTCCAGCGAAAGTCGTATCACAAACTCATTCGTTCTCGAGTAGCGATCTTGGCACATTCGGCAAAGTCAGATGAAAATTGCCAGCCGCTGCCCCCAATTCGGCGCCAGCGATACGAATGGAAAGCACTTCCTCGAGTTCCCCCCGATCGAATTTCAACGCGACTCGACAAACTCACCGCAGGAACGGATGATGGGGACACTCAAGCCGACAACCTTTCTCTTTGCCAAACTTTCCATGAAATCTCTTTCCCGCTACTTCCTGCCCTTGATGCTCGTTTGCTTTGCCACTTCCGTGATGGCTCATCCAGGGCACGGCGAACCTGGCCCGATGCATTATGTGACCTCGATGGATCACGTTGCGATCATCGGCGGATCGGCAGTCTTGATTCTTGCTGGCTTTGCTTGGGCTGGAAAGCGACGCTTCAATTCCCAGCGTAGCTAACGGTTCATTTGTACGCGGCGACTTCGGTATCTCGATATCGACGCCAGGAATGCGGCCAGCCTCGCGTCGCGGAACTGGCCGACTCGTGCAGCCATTCGCGAGTGAAGGTGCCTCGCGTCTGGATTACTGGACAATACCTGCAGATATGCATCTACAGACGGTTGCACCTCTTGTTAGAATAGGAGTCCCGCCAGCGGTTTACCGCCACTCCTCCCACCTCCATCCGTCATGCGACACCAATTCCTGCTTGCCTCTGCCTTTACGTTCGCAGTGCCGTCTATCGCAGTAACGTCTATCGCAATCGGCGCGACCGCAGAACGCGAGTCAACCGATCAGAAGACACCTGCGGCGATCTCGTTCGAGAAGGACATTCGGCCGATCTTAAGAGCCCATTGCCTGGAGTGTCATGGCGAGGGCGAGGAGACCGAGGGGGGACTCGATTTGCGTCTTCGACGCTTGATTCTTGCTGGTGGCGACAGCGGCCCGGGATTTGTCGAAGGCCATTCAGACGAGAGTCCATTATGGGAGCGAACTGCTTCCCAAGAGATGCCACCCGGCGAAGTCAAGCTGAACGCAGATGATCTCGCCGTCATTCGCGAGTGGATCAACTCGGGCGCAAAAACGCTTCGCCCCGAGCCAGACTCAATCCCTGACGGAGTGTACGTACCACCGGAGGAGCGTGAGTTCTGGTCCTTCACACCGATCCGAAAAACGTCGGTCCCAACGGTCAAGAACCAAGATCGCGTGCGTTCGCCGGTCGATGCGTTCCTGCTGCGCAAACTAGAAGCGGAGCAATTGGGCTTCTCGGTCGACGCAGATCGCCGCACGTTCATTCGTCGGGCGACGTTTGATCTGATCGGCCTGCCACCGACACCGGAAGAAATTCGCGAGTTTGTTGAAGACAAAGATCCCGATGCCGTAGAGAGATTGATCGATCGTTTGTTGGATTCGCCTGAGTATGGAGAACGCTGGGGACGTCACTGGCTGGACGTGGTCGGCTACGCAGATTCCGAAGGCTACACCATCGATGATCCGCTTCGAGCCAACGCGTATCACTACCGCGACTATGTGATCCGAGCGTTCAATGATGATCTGCCCTTTGATCAGTTCGTGCGCGAACAAATTGCGGGTGACGAATTGATCGGATTTCCCAAACAGGATTTGCGCCCTGAGGAAACCGCCAAGCTGATTGCGACTGGTTTCTTGCGAATGGTTCCCGATGGCACTGGAAAAGTGCCCAAAGACGAACAGCCACTGGCTCGAAACGAAGTGGTCGCCAATGCAATTCACGTCATGAGCAGTTCGCTGCTCGGGCTCACCCTGAGTTGCGCCCAGTGCCACAACCATCGCTACGATCCGATACCACAAAGCGAGTACTTTCAGGTCCGCGCGATTTTCGAACCGGCCTACGATTGGAAAAACTGGAGAACTCCGAAAGCCCGCCTGGTCTCCCTGTACACCGATGAGGATCGCCAGGCAGCCGCGAAAGTCGAAGCAGAAGCAAAGAAGATCGATGCCCAGTATCAAAAACTGTCGGACAAACTGATTGCTGAAACCTTGGAAGACCAGTTGAATCAGCATGTGCCGAAGGATCTTCGTGACGCACTTCGCGTTGCCTTTCAAACCTCCGCCAAAAAGCGATCCAAACAGCAGGTTGCCCACCTCAAAAAATACCCCAAGATCCTCAAAATATCGCGAGGCTCACTGTACTTATACGATCGCGAAGTCCGCTCCAAATTGGCTCTCCTGAAAAAGGAATACGCCGCAAAATCAAAACAGCTCGTCACGGCCGCTCAGGCAAAAGCAATTGCTCTGGAGGCAGAGTCCAATGTAACCGAGGACAACCTCAGCCAGTTCGACGAATCCGGGGCAGCCGAATTGGCGAAGCTGAAGACCGAGATCAACAACACGAAAGAGCGTGCGCCGCAGTTGACTGAGATTGCCGATCGCGCCAAAAAAATTCGCACTCAAAAGCCAACTGAGCATTTTGTTCGCGCCCTGACGGAAACGCCCGACAACGTGCCGGAAACGTTTTTCTTTGCTCGAGGCGATCACCGAAACCCGATGCAGAAACTAAAGCCAGGCGTGCTGAGCATTCCTGCATCCGGCAATCAAATCCACATTCCCGACAACGATCCAAACCTGCAAAGTACCGGACGAAGACTGGCATACGCGCAGTACCTGACCAGCGACAAACACCCCTTGGTCGCGCGAGTTTTGGTCAACCGTTTTTGGATGCACCACTTTGGCAAAGGAATTGTCGCTACCCCCAGCGACTTTGGATTGCTGGGCGAAAGACCTTCGCATCCCGAGCTACTTGATTGGTTGGCAGCAGATTTCATCAGCGGCGGATGGAGTCTCAAACGATTCCACAAGCTCGTCATGACATCCACAGCGTACCGCCAATCGCTACGAAAAATCCCTGCCGACGGCACAGATCCCGACAACCGCTTGCTAAGCGGCATGCCGTTGCGTCGTTTGGAAGCCGAAACGCTCCGCGACAGCGTGCTTGCCGTTAGCGGGAGTCTCAATCCCGAGCGATTTGGACCGCCGGTTCCCGTGATGCCTGACCGTGTCGGGCAAATCGTCATTGGAATTGAAAACGAAAACGCGGGTCGCCCTGGGAAAAAGATCGATATGAAGGGCCAGCAATTTCGCCGCTCGGTGTACGTGCAAGTTCGTCGCAGTCGCCCCCTGGGAATGCTGGACACCTTTGACGCGCCGCGGATGTCACCCAATTGTGAGTTCCGTCCCTCATCGACTGTCGCGCCCCAGTCTTTGCTTTTGATGAACAGCGAATTCATCTTGGAGCAGTCCAGCACCCTGGCAGCACGAGCCATCAAAGAAGCCGGACAAGATCAGCGAGCACAGATCGCTCACGCGTGGACACTTGCCTTGTGCGAAACGCCTAGCCAACAACAGCTTGACCAGGCTCTTGCTTTCGTCAACGAACAGACTCAGCATTTCTCTGCGTCACCCGAAGCCAAAGCACTAGCGAAAGAGGACAAGGTGAACACACCTTCCTTCTTAGCCCTCTCCAGTTTTTGTCAAACACTGTTTAGCTCGAATCGATTCCTGTATGTCGATTGAAAACCATGAATAGAAAACTGACCAAAGAGCCACCAGCGTCGCAGGACAGCCAGTTCGCATCGTCACGCCGACACTTCATGGCGTCAGGATCGATGAGCTTGGCGGGCTTCGCGCTGTCGACTCTCTTGCGGAATGAGCAACTGTCAGCGGAGACCGCTGCGCAGAAAGATCCGTTTCTGCGGCCGGAACTTGAGCAGAAGACATTCGACACCCAGCCCAAGCAACCGCACTTCGAACCGACTGCCAAAGCCATGATTTCCCTGTGGATGCAGGGAGGGCCAAGCCACTTGGATCTATTCGATCCCAAGCCAGCCCTTCAAAAAATGGACGGCAAAGAATACGACGGCGACATCAAGTACGACAATGCGGCGCAGGCGAGTTCAAAAATCCTTGGCTCACCTTGGAAGTTCAAGAAGCACGGCCAATGCGGAATGGACCTGAGCGAGTTGCTGCCAGGCTTGAGCGAGATCGTTGACGACATCACCTTGATCCGATCGATGCATACGGGAGTGAACAATCACGGACAGTCGATTCGTGCTTTGCAGAACGGTCGTAACCTGGGTGGCCGACCAACGCTAGGAAGCTGGCTGACGTATGGCCTAGGTTGTGAGACCGAGAATCTGCCCGCCTACGTTGCGTTGATCGATCCCGGCCAACTGCCCGTGATGGGAGTTGAAAACTGGTCGAACGGCTTCTTGCCCTCCCTCTATCAGGGAACAGTCGTCAGGCCGCGAGAGCCTCGGATCTTGAACCTGGACCCTCCGCCGCACTTAAAAGGAAAGTCTCAACGCCTTGCACTGGACTACTTGGCGCAACTCAATCAACAACATCTTGCCGAGCGAGCCGGATACCACGACCTGCAGGCACGGATCGCCAGTTACGAATTGGCCGCCCACATGCAGCTTGCCGCCAAAGAAGCCGTCGATTTCAGTCGCGAATCATCCGCGACCCTCAAAATGTATGGCATCGAAGACCCAAAAACCAAGGACTTCGGTTCACGTTGCCTGATTGCCCGTCGGTTGGTCGAACGAGGCGTTCGGTTTGTGCAGGTCTTCACTGAAAACCAACGCTGGGATCACCACGGAAGTATCGCCAGCGGTTTGCCATCGGCCTGCAAGAAGGTGGACGTCCCGTCGGCTGCCTTGGTCAAAGATTTGAAGCAACGTGGGTTACTTGATTCCACCGTCGTGCATTGGGGCGGTGAAATGGGACGCCTACCAGTCATTCAAAATGACGCGGGCCCTAAAAGAGTTGGACGTGATCACAACACGTACGGATTTAGCATGTGGGTTGCCGGCGGCGGTTTCAAAGCCGGCCACATCCATGGTGCCACCGACGAACTTGGGCACCGAGCCGTCGAAGACGTCGTCAATCATTTCGATTATCACGCGACACTGCTGCACCTGTTCGGTTTCGACGCCACCCGCTTCACCTTCGAGACAGACAAACGCGTTTTGTCGTTGCTGGATAACCAAGCCGGAAAGGTCGTCAAGGAAATTCTCGCCTGACTTGAGCTCTGCCCGAGTCAGAATTGACCGACGTTCGAACCGCGAAAACATGCAAAAGAGAGCCCCGGCAGGACCACCGCTCCTTTCGCCTATTTCGCTTCTTTCGCGGTTGTCATTTTCTTCATTGCTACGTCCTCTCAGTTTTTCGTGTCGACAAAATTCTTCATGTGGGGCAGTGTCGTTTCATCCGCTAAGTAGTTGAAGTGATCCGCCGTGACAAGATTCGTCGTCACTCGGCCATCGAAGTCACCTCCAAGACGAACCGTTGCCATGCTCCGGACGTTCACCACCATGTCGTGCTTGTCCTCAAACATGAATTTCAAGGCTTCCGCATATCCCCGCCAAAAGACCGTCGCCGCTTTCCCAAGGTATCCAGCATTCGCGTCTGGACTGATCCGCTGTTCGCCGGCGACGATGTCGTAGGGGACAATCGGCCGACCATCATTCGCGTTGAGTTTCTGCAAGAACTCCGACTCAGGACACAGATCCCTGAGCGCGTTCCCGTCTTTGACAACACCTTTCAACGCACTCGCCAACGTGCGTGCTAGCCACGGCGCCGTCAGCGTGCCACCAACAAGCAGTGTCGAGGCCCACATCGCCAGTTTCATCCCTTTCGCTAGTTCAGTGCCTTGATTGGGCGGCCCAAGCATCAAGCAACGATCCACCAATTCGTGGCCGCCTTCCATCTCGATCATCCCGCGAGCCACCAACGCTCCCATGCTGTGCGAAACCACGTCTACCTGCAACGCATCATCCGCTTTCAACCCAGCACTCTTGAGCGCGTCGGCCAACAACTTCGCGTTCTCGCCGATTCCCGTGTTGTAAGTCTCGTAGTCGAACGTTAACACCGAATCGTATCGACCACCCGAAAGCTGACGCAACTGGTCCATCATCCACACCGAATCGGACTGAAAACCATGAACCAGAAGCAGTGCTTTGCGAGCTTGGTCGAGGTTCGCAAATCCGATCGGCGCGTACCGAACTTCTCCCGTCGGTGTCGCGACACAGCGTTCATCCAGTCGAGCGGGATCCGAATCAAGCTTGTCGTGCGGCACAAACCGAGCGACGTTCAACCCCAATCCCGGCCCACCCAATCCCATCTTCTTCATCACATACATCTTCACTGACCGGCCAATCCCGCGACTCCCTGAATCGCTTGACTCCGCCGCAGCATCGAGACTCGGCAACCAACTAACGATCGCGTCTCCTGACTCGTTCTCACTCGCGCCCACCACAAACGGCTGACCCCCGTGATCAGCGATCACGGTCAGGCTTTCATCGGCAACCAAGTGTGTTGGCAGGGTCAACTTCAAGGGCGTTCCCGCTGTCACCGCTTGCAACGACGCAGGATCAGCATTCAGTTCGATTGCCCATGGTTGATCAAGGGCTGCCGATCGCGAAGAACTGATTCCAGCAGGCTGCAGCTCGAGCGCCGCCATGCGTCGCATCCAATCCGGGCTCGATCCACCGTCCAATGACCGATGTGCCTCCTGCGCGTTTGAAACCAAAGACAATTGGCCGTTGAATCCATTGGGCGTCTCCACCGCGATACCAGAATCAGCGATTTGTTGCTTTTGGCCGCCCATGACTTTGACCGTCGTGTCAGAGATTGGCCGGATCAATCGGTAGGTCAATTCTGCGGTGACCCAATTGT
This sequence comes from Rubripirellula sp., assembly GCA_045110715.1. Taxonomy (GTDB): domain Bacteria; phylum Planctomycetota; class Planctomycetia; order Pirellulales; family Pirellulaceae; genus Rubripirellula. Next base: position 26,363 of record JBGCGI010000169.1, on the reverse strand, counting down.
CGTCCTCATCATCGTCGATCGCCTCCATGTCGCGATCGTTGGAAAGAGACGAAGCTTGCTTCAAGAGCCCGGCCAAACTCGCCGGGACTTTGTTGGAGCGCCCCATCGAACGATGATTCCCAGGATCCGTACTTGCCGGTTCGGGATCACGACTCACACAAAGCAGGCTGAAGTCGGTTTCCTCTTTGGTGGCGATCACCTTCAACGTATCGCTGCTCTCCAGCAAGGCATCTTCCGAAATTTTCAATCGATAACGTCCGGTGCGATAGGGCTCGTCGGGCGTCAGTTGTTCGCGGCGTCCTGCGTCGGAAGGGTAAAGCATCTTGACTTCGCCTCCCGATGTGAATGTCAACAGAGTGACGTAAACCGGAAGACGAGACCGATTCACAATTTCAACGCGCGCGATCTCACCATCCTCAACATTCAGCAAGCCGTCCTCGGACGTCGGAAACGGATCCGCTTGCGTTTTGGAGGGCGCGTGCAACAGGTTCAGCTCAATCTTGTTTGCCAATTCTGGGCCAACGGACGCATTGCGGATCTCGAGGGCCATGAAATAGCGACTCCACCGAATCATCATGCGTTCGAGTTGCTCGGCCCCAGAACCACTCGGCAACTCGTCCAGCAATCGCCCCTCGGCATCCTTCAGAGTGAATCCAGATTCGCTACCGTCCAAGAACAGATCCGCAGTCCCAGAATCGGCAATCCGAAACAGTGTGTGTTTTGTTGACGCAGCAAGAGAGCCCTGGTGTTCACTGGCTTTTCCGCTCAGTCGAATCGTCCGAGTCGTATCCGTGGGCGCGATCAGCGAAACCGACACCGGTGAATCCAGCGGAATCTCTGTGCTCGAGTCCGTTGGTTCCATCACTTCACAGAAACAACGCACAGCCTGGCTTTCGACAACTCGCAGTCGCCCGATCTTCGCCTCGGATTGATCCGCTTGCCTCGCGTCCTGATTGAACACGTTCAGCTCGCTGCCGACGGTGATGCCATGACAGAGTCCGCCATCCACTTCGTAGCGTCCTTTGCTGTTGTTCTGGACGGACATCCATAGGTCGCGGGGTTTGACCTGAGATCCAAACAGCACTCGCTCGCGTCCACCCTCGCACTGAGGTCGTTGGCTTCGCGATTTGTAAGAGACGAATCGACACGTCGTTCGATACAGTTGGTCATAGGTTGGAACTTTGTTGCCATACACGTGCGTCAACGATTCGGAAAGCGAATACGTAAAGGCACCGTGAAACCTGTCTTCATTCGACTCGGATTTCAAAGTGTACTCGTAGGCTTTCTGCGTGCTTTTGCAAGCCGCCAACAGCACACTGCGATCGCTAACGGCCAACCGAAAGCCCGTCTCTCCATCATCAGTGGTTGACCGGGATGCCGATTGACGAGCGCGAGGCTGTAAGTCGGCTGGCGGCGGGCTCAAGTCGGGTTCGACTTGTCGCGCCACCAAGCCATCCTCGATGTCACGCATTCCGGACCCACTGTGGCAACAGTCCAGCAAGATCGTCGCATTGTCGGTGTACTTTGTCAGTTCGTCGACCAACTCACCAAGTTTCCAGTCTCGCAATCCAAACGATTTCCCGCGTTCCATTTCATAGGTACAGAGTGTTTCATCGAGTCCACTGGACTTGCTTCCCGCCGGTGCGGACACCTGCGTGCCATGCCCGCTAAAGTGAAACAAAAATGCAGGCGAATCTTGCGGCCTATCGGGATTCTCCTGGTGCCATTGCTTGGCATGCCGAATCAAGTGTTCGGCAAAAGCTTCCGCAATTCCTGCTGCCGTCGCCTGCTGATCGTGCAGCTTCGTAATGCGAATGGTGTCGGGATCAAACAATCTTCCTAGTGTTGACTCAATCAAGTCAACATCGTTGTGGCAACCACGCAGACTCTTGATCTGATCGGGAAATTTCCAGTCGTTGATTCCAACCAACAGAGCGTGAATCGCAATCGGTTTCGAGGAGGCGGGATCAGTCATTGGTCCAGTTCAGTCATGGAAAGAGTTTTGTGTTGGGAAAGACGCTTCGTCGTCGGATTCGAAACCGACGTCAGGAGTCGGACGACAACCGCTCGGTCTCTGAGCTGTACTTGCCGATCGATCCAAACACACGAGGATCGAAATTACCCTGACGAAACAAACGAGTGTTTTCATAGACGATTCGCGAAGCTTCGGCGCGCGGTCCCGTCCCCCATCCCGTCACCCGGTTCTGTGTTGCCGAATCCTGGTGAACACGATAGCGCGTGATCATCTGTTTTGTGATCGCGAACCGGACACCGCTAAAGAAGCACCTCAGTAAAAATTCGCTGTCGAGACTGGAACGATTCATCTCACGGGTTCCGAAGTCGGCGTAGCCCCCACGTTGCCGAAACATGTCACGTCGGAAGACGGCAGTTGGATTCTCAAGAAAGTAGGGAATCCTCATGGCTGGCGGAAAGAACGAGTACCGCTTTTCGGTCCGCTCGATGACTTCCAACCGGTTCGTTTCACTGTGAATGGGGCGGATGATGTTGTCATCGCCAAACAACTCGACAGCACCGCCAAAATAGTCGGCGCCACACAGTCGCAAGAAGTTGCCTGCGGTGACGACGCGATGAGGAAGGCTGACATCGTCCGCATCTTGAACTGCGATCAAGCCCGTATCGCAAAATTCGGAGACGTTGTTCAACGACATGAACTGTCCAATGTTCGATCGATTTCGATAGCACTTCACTCGTGGTTCAAGTTTCCATCGGCTCATGAACTCGACCGTATTCTCGGTCGAACAGTCATCCACCAGATGGATCGTCACATCGGCTCGCTCTTGCTCCAGCAAAGCCTCCAATGATTCTTGGACGTAATCCAGATGATTGTGAAACGGCAGAGCGATGTCGCAAGCAATCTCAGAGAAAGCAAAACCCATTGGCCTTCCCAACTCCGCCGATCGATCAGGACAATCGATTTCACACTGCGGTCCGGACATTGCGAGGTTCGATCCGAACGTCATGTGCCGGTCCTGATCAATCGCACGTTGCACGAGATCCAAGAGGGCATCGTCGCGATCGGCGAAACCATCCAAATCCACCAGCGACGCTCGGCGGCAAACCAACGTCTGCATCGCGACGCTGGCCTCCGGCTTGATTTGGTGTGTCGCAAACTCATCCACCGAATGAACTGCCATTTCTCGGCCACCGAGTTTGATCGGGGCCATCCAAAACTCGGATCCACTCAGCCAGATCCCTTCCAACGCCTCGCGAATTCTCAACGGCTCCGAAGTAGCAAGCGGGTGTTGCCAGGCAACAAACTCCGAATGCAAGTGCTCGATCACTTGATGCATTTGCTTGCCCAGCGAGTGCTGCAAAGCAACCTGATGCCACATGACTTGTCGCGGATTCCCAATCTTCTCCGCCAGGAATCCAGCAGTCTTCCCGCCAACAAGGTGAACCACTGCGCGGGCGGTTCGTTGATCCAGGACAGATCGCACCGACCTCAACATCAATTCCAAACGGGCATCGCCCTCCTCAACCTCCGGAATCGTCATGATCACATCGAAGGTCCAAGTCGTTCTCGGACGCATGCCTTCGTACGAATCCATCAGCAAGTCTTGCTCGGAAACGCGTCTCATTCGCTCCAATCGCTTCCGCTCGTCCGGCGACTGACAGGAAAGCTGATCAAGACGACGACCACAAGCGTCGAAGACGAGCGACGGAAGCACACGGTTGGAACGAATGGCCTCTTCGATCGAACCACCGCCACAAATCCGGCACACTTGTTCACTAATCCGGCAAGACGTCTTCGCGATGGCTTGGATCAAACCACACTCCGCCGTGATCTCTGAACCGTCATCTTCAATTTGACTACGAAAGACACAATCGATGACGACTGGTTCTTCGCGATTCGCGTCCCCGGATTCACTCATCTAGCACTCAGCGGTTAACATAGAAACTTTCGGCCGGGATGTTACACCACTGACGATGCATGCCAAGCATCATTGGTTGACTACACACCTTCAAAATCGTTGATGGCTTTGCCGTGATGGATCACCTCGCAGATGATAATTGCGAGCTGTCGTGTTAGACCGTATTTGAGTTGCGAATGCAAACGCCTGAAGACCCCAATCAATCAAACGACTCCAATGAGGAGGAAGACTCCCAGCTCACTGAGATCACGAATGTTGTTGATGCCGAGGCGCCAACTGGCAACATGTCATCCTCAGGCGAGTCTCAAAGTCGAAAACGTTACGGGCGTTACACGATCCAGCAGAACTTGGGTGCAGGTGGATTCGGCCGTGTCTATCTTGCCGAAGACGACGACCTCAAACGCTTGGTCGCGTTGAAGATCCCCCGCCTTTCGCGAACCGCCTATCCAGCGATTCTAGATCTATATAAGCGAGAGGCGCAAACGGTCGCAGCATTGGACCTACCCGGCGTGGTGCCCGTCTACGACATCGGCGTTGTCCCCGACGGAACCATCTACATCGTCTCGAAGTACATCAAGGGAAGCGATCTCTATGGACTGATGGATCGCGGAAGTTTGAATCGGGAAAAATCGGTTCGCCTCTGCATCGCGGTCGCTGAGACGCTTCATCAAGTGCACCTGAAATCGATCGTCCATCGGGACATCAAGCCCGGTAACATTCTGGTGGATGAAAGCGGCGAAGCCTTTGTGTCGGACTTTGGGCTAGCACTGCGTCCAACGGAGTACGGAAAGACGAAAGGAAAAACCGGGACGCTCCGGTACATGAGCCCCGAACAAGTGCGTGGTGAAAGCCACCTCGTGGACGGTCGTAGCGATCTGTTCAGCCTGGGCGTGATCATGTACGAACTGCTGACTGGCCAGCGGCCGTTTGATGGACCTGATTCAGAAACCGTTCAACACTGCATCCAGTTCATTGAACCGCGGCCGCTCCGACAAATCGACGATTCGATCCATCCAGAACTCGAACGGATTTGCCTCAAAGTACTGGCCAAGAAGGCTTCTGATCGGTACACGACCGGGCAAGATTTCGGCAACGACTTGCGTGACTGGATCGAGTCAAGGAAATCGGGAAGCGTCTCGCAGAGTCCCGTTCACGAGTTCGTGAATGTCGTCCCGCGAGGCTTGCGTGCGTTCCGTGGTCGCGACTCGGCTTTCTTCCTAAGCCTGTTGCCAGGTCCACGCGATCGCGATGGACTCCCTGACATTGTTCGGCACTGGAAGCTCTGGATTCAAGAACAATCAACGGAGGCCGAATATCGAGTCGGTGCGATCTATGGGCCGTCGGGATGCGGAAAGTCATCGATGCTGCAGGCCGGTATCCTTCCGCTGCTTGACAAAGAAATCGACGTTGCCACCATCCAGGCGACCGGAGACAGTTTCGAGTCTCACCTGCGCCGCGCGCTCATCCGCCACAGTCGACCCGATGACGATTCCAAGGATCAGAACGAAGCCTCGATCAGCGACTTGATTGCCCGCCGACGTGTGAATGCTTCCAAAAGCGAGAAGCCGCTGTTGTTGGTGATCGATCAATTCGAAAACTGGCTCTTGAATTGCTCCACTCCGCAGGCGAACGAGTTCGCCATGGCAATGCGGCAGTGCGATGGCGTGACCACCAAAGTGTTATTGATGGTTCGCGATGATTTCTGGGTCGCATTGGGACGGTTCATGTCAGTGGTAGACGTCCCGCTGATACCCGATACGAACTGCTCTTTGGTTGACTTGTTTGATCCTCCACACGCGAAGAAAGTGCTGGAGAGTTTCGGTCGAGCACATGGCAGATTGCCATCCGGTGAATTGATTGAACCGTCGCACTTGCTGTTCCTGGATCGCGCGGTCGAAGATTTGACGCGAGCGGGGAAGGTTTATCCCGTGCAACTGGCCCTGTTTGCGGAAATGCTGAAGGGGCGACCGTGGGTGCCAGATACCCTCGAGCAACTGGGCGGCGTGCAAGGCATCGGCACCCAGTTTCTGGAGGAGACCTTTGAGGCCGAGCATGCGCCTGTCAAACGGCGAATGCACGAAGTCGCAGCAAGAAAAGTGTTGGCCTCCCTGCTGCCGGATGCCAGCACCGACGTTCGCACCAAGTTTCGCACCAAGGACGAACTGCTTGCCACTTCGGGTTACGAAGACAATGAGTCTGCTTTTCGCGATTTGATTTTGATCCTCGACACGGAACTCCGACTGATCTCACCCACCGAGCGCGCCGACAGCACGGCGTCGGGATCCGTCGGCATGGGCCCCGGTTCCGATTCGCAGGACTCCTACGTCAGCCAGGAAGTGGGGCGGTACCAGCTATCACATGACTTCTTGATTCCCTCGTTGCGTGAATGGGTATCACGCAAGCAGTTGGAAACCTACCAAGGGCGTGTGGTGGCGCAGTTCAACGACATTTCCACACTGTGGTCCGCCAAACAAGCGCGTCGATTCTTACCCAACTGGTTTGAGTGGCTGAAGTTTTCAATCGTTGTTCCGTCGAAAGAGATGAGCAGCGAGCAGCATCAGATGATGAAGTTCGCCAACCGTCGCCATCTGACAAGCACGCTGGTTGCGTTGGGATGCATTTTCTTGAGCATCTGGGGGTTTCGATCGTGGCAAAGCAAGCAGGCAACCGATGCCTTGGTGAGCCAATTGCGATCTGCTCGCTTCACCGAGATCGAGAACATCGCCAGCGAGTTTCGGTCGATTGGACAAATCGCAACCCAACCGTTGCTCGATATTGCCGGAGACACCGATCTGCCGGTGCAACGTCGGCTTGCTGCCCAATTGGTCCTGTTTCAATGGGAGCCTTCCAACTTTGAAAAGATCATTTCAACAACGATCTCAACTCCGGTCTGTCCGCCAGATCAGGTTGCGGCGATTGGCAACTGCCTTCGAGACACCCTGCAAAGTTTAAGCAGCGAGGAATCCACCCAGGAAAGCAAAGAGGGCATCAAGATGCTCTGGGATACGCTCGAGGATCCGAACGCTTCCGATAACCAACGACTGGCTGCCTGTCACCTGCTGCTGAACTTGCAGCAGTACACCGCGGAACAATACATTTCGCGCCGTGAAGCAACCAAGTCCGATTTGGGACGAATCTTAATCAACTACGCTGCCTATCATCCCAGTCATTTTTCGCTGCTAGCGAAGGATTTCCGACCAGCGATGTCAGATCTCGTGGATCCACTTTCCGCCTCGATCGGAAAGGCCGAACCCTCCTTGGAGTCCAGCACGGCGATCAACTTCCTGCTCGAATTTTACGAGGATGATCCGAAGCGACTTGCCGACTTGGCATTGGATTCTTCTCCCTGGCAGTTGGCGCTCTTCGTCCCCGTCATCGACCGACATGGTGAGGCCGTATTGCGACATCTTCGCGAGATCGTTGACCCGCATGTGCAAAGAAACACGCAAGCGAGAAACATTTCGGGGCGTGAGGCCATCCGAGTTGCGACCGCCGGAGCGCTGTTGGCTCGGATGAGTGTTTCCGAACCCGGAATTTGGAACCTTTTGCGTTTTGATCCCTACCCAACGATGCGATCGACGCTGATTCATCGTTTCGCAGACGTCGGCGTGCCCCGCGAACGCCTGATGCAGCGACTGGTTGACGAGCAGCAAGATTCGATTTTTGCTGCACTGATGCTTGCGCTGGGCCAGTACCCTGCGCCCAGCTACTCCGACTTAGCAGATCAGTCGAAGAAGAAGATCCTACAGGCTGCGGTGGGAGCACGAGAGACCGGAACGATGTCGTCAGCCAACTGGTTGGCCCGAGTTTGGGGGATCGACAACCAGTTGGCGAATCAATTGAGCTCACCGTCCGATGGTTCGCCCGCTTCACCGAACTGGGATGTGACTTCCGTCGGAATTGTGATGGCTCGAATCGATGCGATCAAAGAACCTGACATCCGTCGAGTCTTTGAGATCGCCACAACGGAAGTCTCAGTCAAACAGTTCCTTCAATTCAACGAGTACGCGTATTACGCCAAGAGTGTTTCGGCAACTGAAGACTGTCCGATCAACATCATCCGATGGCAACACGCGTTGAAATTCTGTCGTTGGCTCTCTGAAGAAGAGGGAATCGAAGAAGATCAAATGTGCTATCCACCTGTCGAAGAAATCGACGCGGACTTTATTCCCGACGAAGATCACTATGACCGCACAGGTTATCGATTGCCAACCGTCGCTGAATGGGCACTCGCCTGCCGCGCACAAACCGTTGGCCAACAGTTTTTCGGAGAGAACCGTCAGCTAGCCAAATACTACGCCGTTTTCAATGAGACCAATACCGCAAATCCATGTGGATCGATGAAGCCCAACGACGGCGGAATGTTCGACATGCTTGGAAACATCATGGAATGGACCGGCGATATCGATGATGACAACATGAGAAAGCTGGTTGGCGGTTCTTACGGTCTCTTGGGAGAAGACTTGACGGTTGGCTTCCGACGCTCAGCCGTTCCCGAGACACAGTTCAATTCGATTGGTTTTCGCGTCGTGCGAACACTCGAGAAAGCAAAGGCACCTTAGGGCACCGCTTCCGTTGGAGCAGTGCACTGGTCCAACGAAGGTTTCGGATTGCCATTTCCACAATCCGTGATCGCGTCAACGGCCGGGCGTCTCTCTCCAAGCCGGGAATTTCCCGCCTCACGTGTGCAGTCGGTCCTCCAATCAAAACGGCGCTGTAGTCCAGTCGTTGCGATCGGGAACATGGAACGGACGAAAGTGGTCCCAGCGACGATGATCCAAGCTAATTTTCTTGATCACCGACGTGTTGGTCACCTCTAAGTGCGAAACTTCGTAGTCCTTCCGGTTGTGCTTGATGTAGCCCACCACCGTCTCGATTGCTGGATAGGAACCATCATCAAACACGATGAAACCGCCGATGGTCAGCAGTTTGTCGGCGACGTAAAAGTCCGACAATGCTCCTTCGAAGGAGTGGTCGCCATCGATGTAAACGAGCCCACACTGATTGGGTCCACCGGCAGCAGCCAAGTTTGCGATGCCAAACTGTGACCGTTCTCGGATCCGACTGAAGCGGTCGCCAAATTGCCGCTGCAGAAACTGTTCCACCAGTTCTCCCCGGTTCTCTCCTAAGCCAAACGGATCAAACGCCAAATGGTTGAATGGCTTTCCGGCAGCCGCTCTCGCTGAAAGCATGATGCTGGTCGTGATCCCCATCCCAAACCCAGCCTCCAGAGATAGCGGCGTGGTGCAGTGGCGCGCCAACCAAGCCAGCAGAGCAAGTTGGTCCAATGGAATGTCGATGTCGTGAATCGATTCGGCTCCTTGTAGCTCATCCGAGAACATGCCGGTTTCCAAAGCCGACAATGCACGTTTGGTTACCTGACATTGGCCAGCGAGTTCATCCAAGTGCGTCTGCATCCGTTCGATCGATGGCACCTGCCATGAGGCAAGCATCGAATCCGAATTGTCATCATCAACTTGCACTGGAAGCCTTTCCTGTTTGTGTGTTCCGTGGACCGTTGCCAAAACCGAATCTTTGACGCAGCAATCCTGATGGGGTATCATTCACCCCTCGTAGAGTTTTTTTCTTGTACCAAGTTGCAAAGGAACTTGTATGAACCAACAACCCCAGTTCAATCCTCAGTGCGTGAGCAGCACCACTCGTGGTGAGCTTTACGGCTACGCACTTTGGAAGTTCTCCGAGCAAGGTTGGGAGCTTGCCAAAGATTGTACCGTGGAAGGCGCCATCAACAGTGGACCTCCAACGATCGCTGGCTTGTTTCCTGGTCAGATTCGCGCGACCCCAAGTGTTGCGGCCTGATCGACTTTGGATGACTCCACTGAGCACGTCTCCGTCGATTCATGCTGCTATCGAGGCAGCGGGGCTGAATTGGCGGTATGCGCCCTCGTCTGTCAGTTGGCCGGAACTCCCAACGAGTTTTCTTTCGTGCCGCGAGCCGCCTGCGATGCATGTGTTGGCTCTTTCCGACCGACCAACGTTGACCCCAATCCGATTGTGGCATCGCTCGCCTTTTCCGCTGCGGAAAGCTATCTGGCAACGCTTTCGCCCGATTCGGAGAGCTTCCAAAACACCGCTGCAAAGCGAGACATCGCCGAGTCTTTCTTGCCTCGCGTGCTACCAGACGAATCCGACACCGAGCCGATTCGGGCCGCGACCCACAGCATCGATCTTGAAGAGCTAAAGCGGCGACTCCCGGTTCCCCCGACCAGCTGCCAGCGACGCCAAGTTCGCAATTGGGCAGTTGGCGTGACGACCGCACCTCGTCGACAATCGACGCTTGATGCGACGTTGGACGGGATGCGGCATTGTGGTTGGGAGAATCCGCAGTTGTTTGTTGATGGTGAGGTCGAGCTTTCCGACGAAGCAAAGCTATGCCTGCGAACATCGCGATCGCAACCCGTCGGCGCCTGGCACAACTTCTTTCTTGGTCTCACGGAACTCGTTGAACGAAACCCCGCTGCTGATGCGTACTTGATGGCTCAAGACGACGTATTGTGGCCATTGGCGTTCAGGTTGCCGGAGTACTTGAGCGAAATGCTGTGGCCCACAAACTCCGACTGCATTGTCTCACTCTACACATCAGCGGACGATGCTCATGAAGATGCTGGCTGGCGAGCATTCCCAGAAACCTGGAAGTTTGGTGCTCTGGCCTTTGTGTTCCCCCGCCATGTAGCGCGTCGAATGACCGGAGACCCACGTCTAAGACGGTACGGTTGGTCGGCAGGCGTCGGAGTCGCTGGTGTCGACGTCGCGATCGGCACATGGGCACGCCAGCGTGACGTCGAGGTTTGGCATCCGACACCAAGCGTCGTTCAACATGGCGGGCACGTCAGCTCGATTTGGCGTACCTCTCGTGCTGTCGGACTGCGTCGCGCGGCGACCTGGGTCGGCGACGATCCTACGTAACGCGAAACTTGGCTGCGATCAGAACGGCGGGTAACGCCAATGCAAAGATCGAAGCGCCGTAGGCGGGCCCAGCCCCCAGAAAAGCAACCGCAGCTGCCAGCGGAATGATCGACAGAATCCCGACGCGAATGGTCGTTTGAATTTTCGCTGGCGTTGGATCGCTCACAGCGCGCAAAGCGCGTAGCAGCACTGGTATCGCGATCATTCCGATCACCAAAGCAAACGCCTGTGTTGGCAGATACCAGCCCACGACTCCGTGGTTCGTCGTGGGAGCGTAGGCGAGCAACACGCACCCGATTACCGTCACCAACAGCCCGGTTGAGAGCGTTGGCGATCGGCGGCTGGAAAACTCGTCCTCAACCGCTGCCTCCTGCCGTGCCATGGTCGTGATTCCCATGATGTAGACTCCGAATCCCAAAGCGATTCCAACGACGTACCTTGGGAACAGCGGCCAGCCTGTCGCGACCAAGCAGGGAGAGGCCCCCAACAGAAAGCTCAGGACTCGACAGGCCCCCATCGCTGCTGGAGCGAGGGGGGTTTTCTTCAATGGTCCGTCGTAGGCGACAATCATCACCGCTAGCAGGATCGCCACTAGAGCTGGCAACCATGTCGTCGCAACGTTGGCGCTGGGCAGCTGGCCGCTTACTGTCGCCAACAGCACGCCAACGATCAGCAAGCCCCAACCAGCACGACTGGCCTGCGAAATCGAAATCAGGCCAGCCGGAATCGGACGGCTCGGTCTTTCGATTTCATCTTGGGAGACATCAAACACGTCGTTCAGGATCATGCCTGCCCAATACAGAGCGATTGCACTGGCCAAGACACACAGGAAACGGCCGACAGGCTGCGGGCCCTGAGCGACCAGCAGGTAAGCAGCGCCGACGTCTGCCAGCACGGTAAAAACGTTGGGGAGCCGAACGAGTTGCGCCCAGGCAACCAAGGCCGACGGGGGAGACTGGTGATTGGCGTTGGTTTCCAAGGCAGTGACTGCTCGTTTTCGGTCAAAGGATCAATTGAACGTCGTGTCAAAATGTAACGACTCTAACTGTTCTGCGTATCGGGTCATGGCTTCCAGTTGATTCCGGGTCCGGTTGCGCGGGTTGTGCCACAAGTGCGGCAAACGTTCGCCGCGTCCGGCGACGTTTACCGTATCTTAATACTCGCTGTCTCATTCTGAGGTCGAAAACAATCGCACGGGACAACGATTGATCGGTCGGCAAACAATACCGAGTCGACAACGAGCAGGATGCTCCACCCGGATTCGCCTCATGCGAACGGCTACTAAAAACATTACTGAAATCAAGGACGATTTCTCATCACCTTCCCCCCAGAAGGCGAGCCGAGGCCTCCAGCACAACAACACCCAGCGGTGTTGGATGCAGGTTGCATTCAGCTCGAAGAAGCCCGCGCCGCCCCAATGACGTCGGCACGTGCTTCACATTCAACGTCAAGTGACACAGCTTGATCGATCAAAGCCATTGGGATTCGGTGGCTACGGACGAAAGAGCCGAAAACTCAGTTCAATTTCCGAACCAACGAAACACTGGTTTTCTCCAACGACTTCCGAAGACAGACGAAAGAACGAATCGATGAACAGGAAAAACACCACATGGGTGCTGGCAGCAGTGCTCATCGTCAGCGCGACGGGCTTGATCCTCAATGCGAACGTCGCCACCGCCGGTCTTCGAGGATCGAAAATCCTGGATCAAACCGGCTGCCAACGCTGCCCTGAGTGTGACCATCAGTGCAACTTCAAGGCTGAGCAAGTCGATGACGAAAAATCATGCTTCGAGGTTGAAAAGAAAGTCATCTGCATCCCACGAGTGGTCTTCCCATGGCAGACCGGCAAGAACACCAACTGTGGCTCGTGCGACTCCTGTGACGGAAGTGGCTGCAGCACATGCAACAGCTGCAATAATGGTGCGAGAACTCGGGAAATCAACGTTCTAAAGACGAAGAAGTACAAGTGCCCAAAGTGCAAGTACTCATGGTCAGCAGAGAAGAAACCGTGTGGTAGCGGATGTGGATGTGCCGGAGCTTGCGATGGCGGATGCGACGCTACTTACCCGAGCAGTGCTCCAACGGGTGCGTACGAAGTGATCACTCCTGCGTACAGCACTCCTTCTTACTCGCTACCCGCAAGCAACGGACTGGAAGCAGTGGACGTTGACCAACACTTACCATCACCTGCCACTCAACTGCCAGCGCCGGCCACAGAACTACCTGCTCCTGTCGCTCACTAGACAGGCTCAGATCGTACAATCGCTCGGGAACAGCGATTGACTGAAAGAGCGACCGCGATGTGCTTTTCACAACGCGGTCGCTTTTTTTATTGCTCGACGGGGTCTCAGATCAAAACAGACCGATCAGAGCGCGACAGAACGCTGGCAAGTCGTCCGGACGCCGACTGCTGACGTGATGTCCATCGACAACGACTTCCGCATCTTCATACGTCGCACCCGCGTTGACCAAGTCATCTTTGATGCCTGGGGATCCCGTCACGCGAACACCTCGATAGACTCCTGCCGAAATGGGAATCCAGCCGCCGTGGCAGATCGCCGCGATTGGTTTCTTGGACGTGTCAAATGCTCGAATCAAGTCCAACAAGACCGGATCTCGTCGCAGCTTGTCTGGCATGAAGCCTCCTGGCACGACCAGTCCATCAAAATCAGCTTCTCTCATCGCGTCGATCGACGCGTCGCTCGTGCAAGGATAGCCATGCTTGCCGTTGTAGTGCTGGTTCGCAGCCGGCCCCGCAACCACGGTTTCCGCGCCGGCTTCTTCCAAACGTAGCTTTGGATACCAAAGCTCCAAGTCTTCGTAGATTTCTCCCACCAAGATCAAAACTCGTTTTCCCTGCAGCGGGAATTCAGATTGCGTCATCAGTTGCTCACTTCCTGGGTAAAATCCGCTGTCACGTCGGCTAATGCAAAAATCGGGTTCCGTCGCCGCCTGGCAAGACGTTCCGATCAGCTCGGTGTGAAGTGTACAATATGCGTTTCCAAACCACATCGCGGTGGTAAAGAATTCCGTCAACGGACCCTACCTGCATGAATTTAAACGCACTCGTCGTTTGCACTTGGATCGCCAGCGTCTGCCTGGTTGCGACCGCCGACGAGCATCGCACCAACGCACTGCGACCGATCATGAATGTGCCTGACGAGCAGGTCTACGCTTCGGATTTCTCCGTAGCCGGGCCACTCGACAAGTCAGTTTGGCAAATCAGACAGGGCACTCGCTGGAAAGTAGCGGACGGTGTCTTACGGGGCCAGCAATCATCGGCGGAATACCAAGCCCAGAAGGCAGACCACAAAGGGTTCGACCCGCGGATCAAGTCACTCCAAACACCGCGGCAATTCATCGCCAAGTTTTCGGTGCGTTTCTTGGAGGGTGAAGAAACGAACCTACTGCCCATCATCGAGTTTGGGCATCACAACGTTCGACTGAAGTTCAGCGAAACAGGAGTCGTCATGCTGGCTGACCACGAGGCGGTCCAGCTTGCCGAAACTCAAGAAGTAAGCCTCAACCGTGGTGTCTGGCATCACGTGTTGGCAGAACGTCGAGGCGATCAGTTCATCGTTCAATTTGCTGACGGTCCCACGCTTTATGCCAAGCACAAGAGTTTGGCGATTCCGATCGCAGACCAATCCGATGGACTTGGAATCGCCGGCACGCGAAAGGGCTTTGTTGAAATCGACAATGTGACGCTATGGAGCATCAAACCAGAAGCCGCAGCGGGTTGGCAAGCAGCCCGGGCAAAACTGCCACAAACCGCTGCCAAAGCGATTGAGAAGAAGTCCAAGAAGAAAAAGAAGTAGCCACTGGCAGGACGTCATTCATTGCCTCTACACGATCAACATCGCATCGCCGTAACTGTAGAAACGGTACTCTTGCTCCACAGCGACTCGGTAGGCTTCCATCGCAAGCTCGCGAGTTGCAAAAGCGCTAACTAAGACCAGTAGCGAACTGCGTGGCAAGTGAAAGTTCGTTAGCAAGGCATCCACCGCAGCAAACTTGTACGGCGGACGAATGAACAAATCCGTTTCACCCGTCCAAGTCGCAAGGCTTTCGCCTGCGGTGTTTGCCGCAGCACTCTCGAGCACACGAACGCTGGTGGTTCCCACAGCAATGCACCTGCCACCCGCAGCACGTCGAGCATTGATCAATTCGACTGCTCCGGCATCGATGCTGCCCCACTCATGGTGCATCGAGTGATCGGCAAGCTGATCCACTTGAATCGGGCGAAAAGTACCGATTCCAACGTGCAAAGTGACTTCGCCGGTCGCAATTCCAGCTGCCCGGATTTTGCCCAGCAACGGCTCGGTGAAGTGCAAGCCGGCCGTTGGCGCGGCGACGCTACCCGGTTCCTTCGCAAAGACAGTCTGATAGTGCGAAACATCCGCATCCACCATCTGGCCATCGCGGATATAGGGAGGCAATGGAACACGGCCATAGCGATTCAACCACTGAACGGGATCGGCCAGATCAAAATCGGCGCCACTTCCACCGTCCCTCGCCAGCGGAACATAGTTCTCGGGCAACTGCGGCTTGACCAGCAAGTTGCCGCCTTCGGTCCGCGAGACGACCACCAGCTGCATGCCATCGCGCGCATCACGATCTTGGACCGTGATGGTTTCGCCAGCTTGCAGGGTCCCCCGAGTCTTGGTCAAAACTTCCCAAATACCGTTTTCTGGGTCAGCTCGTAAGAACAGCCCCTGCCATCGGCCTTGAGTATTCGTCCGATAGCCCATCAATCGGGCCGGCACGACGCGGCTGTTATTCATCACCATCGTGTCGCCCGGGTTCAAAATCTCGGGCAGATCACGAATGTGGTAGTGGTCAATTTCCCCGGTCTCGCGATTGATCAGCATCAATCGGGCATCACTGCGGGTTGCAAGAGGATCCTGCGCGATCAATTCTCGCGGCAGATCGTAATCGTAAAGGTCCATTTCGCTCATGGCGACCAGTTTACGATTGCAGCCGCGAATCAGGTAGCCGTGAAGCTCAGAACCTCCACGCTCATGATTTAGACCAGGGCGTCAAATTGGAAGTAACCGTTTCCATGCAACGCTTCACTCAACTTGAAACCTGGAGTGATCCCCACTCCGGAAAGCCAAGTCCCAGTCGAGAACACGCTGGGATCTTCCGTTTCGTAGGCGACAGCGTCGATTTCGATACGGTCAATCCTCACGTTGAAATCAATCCCGTTGGCCGGATCATACAGGTCGTTGACGAAATTGACACGAACGTCAGACGCCGCCACCGCGGCCTGACTCTCAAATGTTAGCTCAATGAAGTTACGTGACTGATAGTCTCCTGCGCTGCCTCCGTTGGCAGCCATGTTGAAAGACGCAACCACGACGCCTGCGATCTCGAGTTCGATGATTTCGTTGGCCGTGCTGCCGGCGGCAAAAATCTTGATCGTCGTCGGTTGCTGGGCTGAGAATTCGTTGACGCTACCAGGCGTTCCTCCCAACTGCTGGCTGGCCGCCCAGTTCGATGCAACGTTGTTGTCCGCAGTCGGATCGATCAGGGCCAGCGTGAATCCGTCTCCATCAGGCTGCGTTGGCCACGGTGCCACATCGTCGTAGGCGACTTGATCGATCACATTGCCGTTCTGATCCAGCAGCGTGATCGTTTCTCCGCCGCCGCTCAGTCCACCTGAATACTGCCCGCCCACGAAAATGTTGCCGGTCGTTTGAGACCGAAACTGTGGATCAGCATCCGTGAAGACGACATAGTCACCCGGCAAAATGACGGTTCCCGCCGCAATTGTCAGACCAACTCCATCGATGGACCATCCCGATAGATCGACCGCTTGATCCGAGGCATTGAACAGTTCAAGGAATTCGGCATCGGCACCACTGGGGTTGTAGTGCAACTCATTGATCACGATCGCTGGATCCGTCAGCGTGCTGCCGGGCAATCGTGTCTCGGCCGCAAAGACATCCCGGCGCGAATCGATTGTGTTCTGCCATTGGTCGACATGGTAAGACGAATCGAAGATGTCATTTCGTCCCCAGGCCGCAAACTCTAACGCCGAGTTGGTCGCACCGATGTCTGCAATCAGTTCTGCTCGCCGCTCAATCAACTGATCCGTCGACAGATACTGATCCACCAGTGTTTCCAGTCTCTGCCAGTACATCGCTTCGAATTCTGGCACGCTGAACACCGAATTCATGAATACAGACCCGATCGCTTGGGGAGTCGTCAGTAACTGTCCGGCTCCCAGCGAGTAAACGTCACGCCAAGCCAAGTCGAGATCCCATTCCAACAGCGACCAGCGATCCGTTTCCCCATCGAGCGCGACATAAAAGTTGTGCCCGTACTGGTCAAAGTGACGCGTCAGAGCAGTCAGCGCCATGTGATTGATCGCGGCTGGCACGTCGACGTTGTCGTACAACCACTGCGTCTTGGCGGCGGAGTTAGGTGACGTCAGGATATCGCGGGCGGCCAAAACGTTAGTGAAGTCGTCATCACCAGGCTCCTTTTGATCGAAGCCGATCGCGCCTTCATCCGGAATCCATCCACCGCTCTCTGCTTGATAGAACTCGCCATCGGCATACCCGTTCGCGGTTCGCCAAGCCCCGTCATACAACTCTTGAAAACGATAGACGCCGTAGAACTCGCCGTTCTGTTCCACGCGAGTGAAAAAGGACGTGGTGGGGGTTCCCGTTTCTGCGTTCCAAACCTCCCAAGCGATTTGAGCGCTGGCCACCGACCAGTCCGAAAAGTCAGCAACAATCCCAAACTCATCAACCGGCGTCGAAGCAAGCGGTCCCAAGTCCAACGTATAGCCACTTGGCAGTTCGATTTTGAAACCCTTCTTCGGAGCAAATCGTGAACCGCTGCCACGCACGCGAACTTCCGCGTTGTCAATCACCTGATCACCGAAAGCGATCACAGCGGGGATTCTGGTGTTGGTCAAGAACAGGTCGGTGACAAGTTCCTCAAAGGCCTCCGGCTCCACAAACCACTGCAGTACCGGCAATGTGTTGTCGACAATGTCCGTTGGCGAGACAACGACTCCCAAATAGTTGATCGTGTCCTCCTCGAAGGGAGCGGTCGCTACGTCAGAGTCGATGCGATAGCGAACGAGCGTACCTGCAGCCTGCCCCGGAACGGTTGCTTCCCAAACGTCGCCTCCGATGTTCGTCATGGCGACAGACTGATCATCATCGAACATGATTTTGAACGTCAGCGTCGCGAAGGTCGCGTCGGGAATGGTCGCAGAAACAGTGAAGGCCTGATTGGGCAGCGGTTGCCCTGGCGTCAAAGTGATCCCTGTGATGTCGGGAGCTGCCACCTCTGAGAAAATCGAGTTCTGAGCCGCCGGTGTTGGATTTGGATCAGAAGTCCCCCAACTTGCCGCTTCCGCGTTATCAAAAGACGGATTGACCAACTCCAACGACGGACCGTTTCCATCGGGACCACCAGGCCAGGGAGTCACATCGTCGTAACTGACTTCGTCAATGATCGTTACACCGTCAGCGGCGATCAGTTGAATCGTCTCACCTCCACCGGACAGTCCACCGGCCGCAAACTCGGCGATCGGGGTCACGCCCCATTCTGTTTCGGCGATCGCAATGGATGGAGCCACGATCGCATACTGCCCGGCACCCAAACTGGTTCCCTCTGCAAAGGTCAGATCAAAGCCGCTGAACGAGGCACCCGACAGATCAAAGTCCTCGCTGCCAGGGTTGTAAAGTTCCAAGAACTCTGCGTCGCCATCGATTGCACCGTCCGGCCCTGGGTTGTAGTGAATCTCGTTGATGATCGCGGTCGCATCGACCGTTGGCGGCTCGACGACTTCATCGGCGTACTGAAAATACCCATCGGTGTGCAATGCTTCACTCTCGCGGAACCCTGGCGTGACGCCGTCGGCTGCTTTCCAAGTCCCGGTCGAAAACACGTCGCTCGATTCGGTTTCAAACGTCCTTCCATCCACGGTGATATTGTCGACGCGCAAATTGCGATCGATCCCGTTAGCCGGATCGTAAAGGTCATTCGTGAAGACGACACGAATTTGATTGGCGCTGATGCCGTCGACGTCGTGCGTGAACGTAAGAAAGTCGTTCGCCGAAGCGTTGCCACCGATGTTGTCCCAAGAGGCAACGGTGACACCATCGATCTGCAATTGCATTTGTTCTTCGCCGCGATCCCCAGCAGCTCGAATCGAAATCGGCAGCGTGTGTGGATAGTTCGCCAGCGCGGCGGCATCCAAGGCAAGACTCGCTTCGATCGTACCCACTGTGTACTCAAGATCCCAGTTCGCCGCGGCGCGAGCCGATCCCGTCCTATCCTCGGAGGCAGCCACATCTGCGCCCGTTAACTGCGCGAGGCGTTGAATGAACCGTTGCCCCAGATCGCCTGCACCGGTCTCGCATCCGTAGATCAAAATGTCGGCATCGCTGGCAAGAGAAGCCGACCAACCTCGACTCTGAGAACGCATGCTTTCGATCGTTGCCAAATCCACTTGCTCGCTTCCCAGCTGAATCTGGCCTGCATGTCCGTGGGCAAGCAAATGGATGCTGGCAACACCGCGGCGACCTTGCAAAGTCTCACTGATCTGCTCGATTCCTCCGCGGCTGGAGTCCAGCAATACGATCTCGTGGTCGGCGGAAATTCCGTTCAAGAGCTGGCCGAGGTCTTGGACATCGGAGTCCACAAAGACCAAGTTTGCATCCGACGTCGCGGGAGCAACATTGGCGCCATTCATTGCGGCTGCATCGACTGCCGTCGCGCAGTCACCCGCCAACATGATACGGCTCTCCAATCCCGCCAGACTCCACTGAATCGATCGCCGTTTTCGGCCTTGAGCGTTCCTCGTTCGAGTGCGTTTTCCGAAGGGCTGGCTGCGAAACATCGAGCTGAACTCAGTGAAGTGGTTGGAAGGCGACCGACCTTGTGTCGATCACTCACACGACACTAATTGCGACAGAGTGGGGTGTCAAAGAACCGCCGCAGCAGACGGTTCAAATTGATCGGAGATACCGATGCCGACACTCAGTCAGACTGCAGCTTGCGAGTTGCGATGGACAAGCGAGTAGACGCAGGGCACCAGAACCAGTGTCAGCACGGTCGACACAACCATGCCTCCTAGCAACGCTCGAGCCAGCGGAATCATCGCTTCGTTGCCGGGTGAAAGCTGGAACGAAAGTGGCAGCATGGACGCAACCAGCGTGAGCGATGTCATCAGAATCGGACGCAAGCGAACTTGTGCGGCAGAGAAAGCCGCATTGCGCGGCGAGAATCCTTCAGCCCGTCGCTGGTTGGCGAATTCGACAAGTAAGATCGAATTGTTCACCACAACACCGATCATCATCAGGGTTCCCATCAACGACTGAATGTTGATGTACGTATCGGTCGCATAGAGAACCACCAATACGCCGCCAATGCCAAGTGGCACGGCCAGCATGATGATCAGAGGATCGACAAACGAACGGAACTGAGCCATCAGCACCAAGTAGACCAGCAGCGTCGCGACAGCCAGACCGATGCCAAGCAGGCTCATGCCCGAACGCATCTTTTCGACGGGACCGCGCAGTGTCACCGAGACACCGTTCTCGAATTCCATCTCAGCCAATGTCGCTTCAATATCGGCAGCAACACTGCCGAGGTCGCGACCAGAGACGTTGACATGAACGTCGTTGACTCGGGAAATATTATAGTGAGCGATCTCGCCGGGGATCGTCACGCGACTGATCGTCGCAATGTTCGACAGCGGAATGGTGACCGGACCATCAGGCGTATTCAGCGAAAGTGGGATATTACGAACCTCGTCTAGCGACTTGAACTGGTTCGATTCGTACTGCACGCCCATGAAGAAGTCGACGCCGGATTTTGGATCAATCCAAATCGTTGGCTCATACCCGACACTGGAACCGAGTGCCGTCAGCACTGTTTGAGCCACCTCTTCCTGGTCAACACCAAGATACTTGGCGCGTGTTCGATCGACCTGAACGTCGAACTGCGGGTAATCGAGCGATTGTGCGATCTGCACGTCACGGGTACCGGCAATCGGTTGCACTGCCTGAACGATTCGTTCGGCCGCATCGCGACACTGCTGCAATTTCCCCGCGGAGACTTGCACGCTGATCGGCGTTGGCACGCCTTCATTCAGGGCCATGTTGACGATCCCGCCGGACACGAACAGGAATTCCTCCAACGGGTATTGCTGGGCCAGCTTTTCACGCAACTCTTCGATGTAGACGTTCGTGCTTACGCTTCGGTTCTCGAGGTTCAGATTGACAATGATGTACGCCGTGTCGGGACCGGAGTTCGAGCTAAGAACGGTCGAGAACCCCGCACCTTTGCCGACCGGCAGGCCGATGTTGGAAATCAGCGTATCGATCTGCTCCTCAGGAATGACCTCTTTGATCGAATCTTCAATTTTGGCGACCAACTTCTCGGTCTCGATCAGCGAAGTCCCCGGCAAAGTCTTCAGCCGCAGTTCGAATGTCCCTGCATCCACCACAGGGAATAGCTCCCGTCCGATTTGTGGATACAGAACAAACGACAAGCCCACTGCGACAACGATCACCAAGGCACTGACCGCTGGTGCTTTCATGGCAGAGTTCAGCAGGCGTCCATAAGCCCCTTGAGGCTTCACATCATCCTCCGGAGCTTTGCCGTCAGTAGCATCGCCTTCGAGTTGCTGTTTACCTCGGATCTTTTCACGTACGAAGGTCGCGCAGTAGGCCGGAACCACAGTCAGGGCGAGAAAGTAGGAAGCGCCGATCGTCAACGTTGCCGCCAGCGAAAGCGGTGTGAACAGGTACTTGATCATTCCCGTCAAAAAGACCGCCGGAAGGAATACTGCGAGCGTCGTGACGGTTCCTGCCAGGATCGCGCCCGAAACTTCTTGCGTCCCATCACGGGCCGCGTCCATCGCTGACTTACCCATCCGCGAATGCCGAACAATGTTCTCCACCACAACAATGCCCGCATCGACGACCGTGCCGATCGCGAGCGCGATTCCGCCCAGCGTCATCACATTGATGGTTTGACCAGAGAACGCGAAACCAAGTGCACCAATCAGAATCGCCAGCACGATGGTGGAAACGATGATCAATGTTGGCAGGATGCTTCGCAAGAAGACGAACACAACGATGGCAACGAGCAACGCTCCCAAAGCAACTTGCGTCAGCAGATTCGACATCGCATTGCGAATGTAGTCCGACTGGTCGGATACCAACGTGACTTCCGTCGCTTCGGGAATATCCCCGCGTTCTTTCATCTTGGGAATTTCGCGTGCAATTCCCTCGTAGATGCGATCAACAACCGCAATGGTATTTTCACCGGGTTCACGAAGCAAAGGGCAATAGACACTGCGACTGCCGTTGACTCGCACAATGTTGTACTGCAGCGCCGAGTCATCAACGACGCGACCGACGTCGCGAATGAAGATCGGCCGGTCGTCCCGAACGGAGATCGGAATGGCTTCGATGTCTGCGACCGTTGGCAACGTATTTCTTGGGTGAACCTGATAGTCCGTCCCACCCATCGTTGCGGTTCCGGCGGCCAGGACGAGGTTCGACTTTTTCATGGCGTCGACCACATCCGTCGCACTGACATGGTAGGCACGCAGTTTGTCGGGATCGACATAGACCATCATCTGCCGGAACTTACCGCCAAAGGGGTGCGGAATCTGAACGCCCTTCAAGCCGCCCATCTTGTTCCGGACGGCGTAGTAGCCAATCGAATAGAGTTCCGATTCGCTCAGGCCTTCGCCTGAAATCGCCGCCAATACGACTGGCAGGTTGGCGGGCTCGCTGCGCAAAGTGAACGGCCACTCGATCCCTGGTGGCAAGTGGAACATGTCACTCGCCTCCAAGTTAACAATGTCGTTCATTGCCGAACTCGGATCAGCACCAGGCTGGAAGAACACTTTGATCACGGCAGCTCCCGGCACCGTTCGCGACTCTTGGTGCTCGATCTTTCCAGCCAGCGTGAGTGCCCGCTCGACACGCGAACTGACGGATTTCTCCATGTCCAAGGTTGGTAGCCCTGGATACGAGAAATAGCTGACAACGACCGGCTTCTTGAAGTCTGGCAAGATATCGATCGTGATTCCGGGAATCACCGCGGCACCTAAGATGCAAAGCGCCAGCGCCACAGCCAAGACTGCAAAGCGGTTATTCAGCGAAAAGTTCGTCAGTCCCATGGGTGTCGTCTCAGTTGCTTTTCAGTGTGTGCATCATGGCGCGTGTGCACTCAAGATGCCTTCGCAGACCACTTTGCGAGTAGCCAGCCACGCGATGTCCAGCTAGTTCAGTACGGCGACTTCTTGTCCGTCGGTGAACCGTTTCAGATGGGAATCGATGACCTGTTGGCCCAACTCAATTCCCGTGAGAACCTCAATTGTGTTTCCGTCATCCAATCCTGTCTCAATGTTCGCGACCGTGACGGTGTCGCCTTGCCCGACGACGTACACATAGGCTTTGCCGGATTCATCGAATCGGATGGCGCGTGCCGGAAGCATGTTGGCGGCGACCTTCGTGTCCAAATTGATCGAGGCCTGTCCAAACATCCCTGGCAAGAGTTTTCCTTGGGGGTTTTCGATTTCCGCTTCGACCAACATCGTACGTGTGCTTGGATCAAGTCCTCCGGCGCGCCGCGTAACGGTGGCCTCCATGGCAGGTTCGTCGGCAAACGAAGGAAACGTCAAAGTGATCACGTCACCTTGATTGACCATCGCAGCATCCGATTCGGGAACGGGAATCCGCACGCGGACTTTGTCTATTTTGCTGATCACGAACAGCGGTCGATCATCGTTCGTTTCGCGAACCAAGTCCCCAGGTTCAACATTGCGTTCCGTAATGATGCCCGCAAAGGGAGCCTTGATGGTGGCGTAAGCGATCAGCACATCAAGTTCATCCAATTCCCGACGTGTGACATCGGTTTCAGCCTTGGCCGCTTCTAAATCAGCTTCTGCAGAGGTCTTCTGCGCTTGAGCAACGGTCACTTCTGCTTCGGCCGAATCGACTGCCGAACGAACGGCGTCTGCGTTGGCGAGTTGGGAGTCCCGCTTCTTCCTTGCTTCGTCCAGCATTCGGTCTTGCAAGCTGCCTCGCTGCACCATGTCTTGCGTTCGATTGAATTCAGCTTCCGACGCCGCGAGGATCGCTTCGGCACTTCCGACCATTGATTTTGACTCGGCGTACTTTGCTTCTGCAGAAAGCACGCCGGCTTTGGCCAAATTGACTCCAGCTTCCGAACGCTTCTCTTCTGCGACCAAGCGTCGAACACGAGCCTCGATGACCTTTCGACGCACCTGCATTTCGGGCACTTCAATGACGGCCAACGTCGCGCCCGCCTCCACATGATCGCCGATGTCCGCCTGCAAAACGCCCACGTACCCGGCTGCCTTCGCGCGAATCGCTGTTCGGTAGAACGCATGGATCGAGGCTGGCTGCATGGTCGTGCGTTGCACGTCCTTCTTAACGACAGCGACAGTTCTGACGGGGACTTTACGAGCCTCGTTTGGCTTCATGGTCACCGTGCTCGACGAGCAGCCAATCGTCAGGATTGCCACAACGATCGCGAACAACTTATTCATTCAGATTCCTAGACAGCTTCGAGGGCGCCGGGCGGGAGGGCAGGGCAACGCGTGTGTTCATCCTCATTGCTAGGACGATCGGCGTAAAAGGGCGAGTGCATCGCAACCCTTTGGTCAGCATACTTGGGGTATCGCGATCTTTCGACGCGATAATCTTGCGATTTCAGCTTTCACCAGCGCACATGTCACCTTTCAGCCAGCAGTCGCCGAAGCAAATGGAGTGTGATGCTGATGGCCATGGATGGTTGCCCCCCTGAAAGGATTCTCGATGCCCCGTTTGAAATATGCGCTTGGGTTGATCGGATGCGTATCGCTCCAGTGGGGCATGGCGGATCCATTCTCGGCAGGACAAACCGCACGGGGTGCACAACCCGTCTCAGAGGTACAAGCGCCCTTATCACTGCATTCGGACACCCAAGGCGCGGGCGTCGAGCTAATGCCACTGCCTGAAGGTGCGGACGCTTTGGCAATGCAATTCCAAAATGGAATGATCGAGTCTGATGCTCCTCCGACCGAAAACCTGCTCAGCCTGAATTTGCCATCAGCTTTGGCAAGAGTCGGTGGACAACATCCAGCGGTTGGCTTCGCCCAGTGGCGGACGCAAGCTGCGTACGCGGAACTTCAGCAAGCCAAGGTTCTTTGGTTGCCTTCGATTCAAGCAGGCGTCAGTTTTCATCACCACGACGGAAACTACCAGGCCAGCAATGGAGACATCGTCGACGTCAATCGCAACTCCTTTCAGTATGGTTTGGGCACAGGCGCTACAGGTGCAGGGACGACACCGCGACCGGGACTCGTCGCACAGTTCCATTTGGCCGATGCAATCTTCCAACCGAAGATTGCAGGTGCGGCGGCCCGTGGCCAGCAGCATGCCGCCAGCGGAGTCCTGAATCGACAACTCCTGATCGTGGCAAACGCCTACACGGAATTGCTCAACGCTCATCAAGACGCCCGTCTATTCCAAGAATCCCAACAACGCACTTGGCAGCTCTCAAAGTTGACGGCTGACTTTGCCGCATCAGGCCAAGGCTTGAAAGCAGACGCTGACCGCATGGAGACCGAATCCATCTTGCTGGACAACCGCGTGATTGGTTCCCAGGAACGGATTGCCACCGCGTCGGCCCGACTCGCTCAGGCGATCAGTGTTGATTCAAACCTACAGATCATTCCGACCGACCTGACTGTCTTGCCCTTGGAATTGGCTCAGTCAACCGCCGACAAGGCAGCGTTGATCAGCACAGGCCTAGCGTCTCGCCCAGAACTGAAAGAGTCTCGCGATCTCGTCGCCGCTGCCTGCCAAGCGCATCGTCGAGAAAAGTTTGCACCGTTCGTACCCAGCGTGCTGCTGGGATTTAGTACTGGCGGTTTCGGAGGCGGCACCGGCAATCAAACCGACAATATCGATGGCCGCTACGACTTTGACGGGCTGATGTCATGGGAGGTCCGCAACCTTGGTTTGGGAGAACGCGCGGCCAGACGCCGGGCTTCCGCCAGAGTTCAACAGGCCAAGTTCGCGACACTGCGAGTGATGGACCAAGTCGCACGCGAAGTCTCCGAGGCCTACACGCAGATTCAGTTTCGGCGTCAACAAATGGAGATCACGCAGCGAGCGATTCAAATTGCGGACAGCTCTTACCAGCGGAATCTGGAACGCATCAACGACGGTGAAGGTCTCCCCTTGGAAGTGCTGCAGTCGGTGCAAGCTTTGGAGCAAGCACAAAGGGCCTACTTGGAAGCAGTCGTTGCTCACAACCAAGCTCAGTTTCAACTCCAATGGGCACTGGGGTGGCCAATCACCGCACCTGCAAGCGTCGCGGCGTCCGACCAAACACAATAAACGTGGCTGCGGCTTCCAGCCGCAGTTTATTCTCGGCGAGTCGTTCTCAGCGGGTCATTCTCAGCGGGTCATTCCCAGCGGGTCATTCTCAGCGGGTCATTCTCGGCGAGTCGTTCTCAGCGGGTCATTCTCAGCGGGTCACTCT
>JBGCGI010000168.1:0-4345 GCA_045110715.1 Rubripirellula sp. | reverse complement strand
GCGTCGATTCAAGGCTCGTTTCTCGTCCGCGGAGACACCAGTGGTAGCGATGTTCTGATTGGTGACCATCAGCAGGGTTTGGGATATCTGAAAAATTGTGCCATCGATCAGCATGTCATCCCTCGGAAACGGCAAATGGGATTGGTCGAAGTGCTGACCGATCCTGACGGAAAAATGCAGACAACGATTGATCGACAGGCACTGCTAGGCCTCGGCATTGACGAAGCGACAGGTATTGTCATTCGCGGCAACGTGTTCCAAGTGATTGGCAAAGCAGACGGAGTTGTTCTAGTCTACGATCGAGCCACCTGGGAATCCGATCCTGCCAACGACGAGACGTTTTTTACTCTGTGGAGAGGCGCCGAGTACAACCTCAAGGACCGTGTCGTCATCAGCCGCGGCAAACGCCCTCCTCCCAAAGTCGTCACGCCCAAGAAAGTAGACGAGCCTCAGCTTGAGGCTTCGGTGAAGTAGTCTCTGGCTCCCAACGCGAAGAATCCACGATCGAAACGTCAGTTGAAAGCCGCTGTCACGCGCAGTTGACGCCATCGAAAGGGTTCACACAAATCGACAGCCCAAATCGATAGCCAAAATCGATAGCCCAAATAGCTGGCCCCTATTCGCGTTCAAGAGTCACTATCTCGCCGCTGGCATCAAGCCGTTGATAAGTCTTGAATCGAACGCTTCAATGGTCGTCGTATGCGGTGTGTGACGCAGAACGTGTGTAGAGCGGGGCTTAGACGAATCCGCATTTCACGGGGCGTCGATTCTATTTTTATCGAGTTATCTAATGCAAGACGTAGTTGATACGCAAGTTCAAAACCTTGGCGAGTGTTGTTTCGAATCGCCGTTGGCGACTCTTCTGGACTACCGTCAATATTCAGTCAACTACGTTGAAGAAACGGACCGCATTCTGCTGGATAACACAAGGTCATGGCTAGGACGGCAAGGCGTTGCGATCGATCAGTTGCCAGGACTGGAGCCAGCCGGCCCGCGACGCAAAATCTTCTTTGATCCCGCCACGACGCGCGCCGCAATCGTGACCTGCGGCGGCCTGTGCCCAGGGTTGAACAATGTGATCCGTTCGTTGGTCAATGAGTTCACCAGGCTCTATCGCATCGAAAAAGTGTTTGGAATCCAGAATGGCTACCAGGGATTCGCGGAAGATTGCGAAAGACCTGTGCTGGAATTGACACCCAAGCTGGTCGAGAACATTCATGAGCACGGCGGAACCATGCTCGGCTCTTCGCGCGGCGAGCAAGACCCAGCCATGGTGGTTGATCGTTTACAGCAACTTGGCATCAACGCATTGATGGTCGTCGGCGGCGATGGAACGATTCGCGGCGCGGTTGCAATCGCGGACGAGATCGAGCGGCGCCAACTGAACATTTCTGTGATTGGCATACCGAAAACGATCGACAACGACATTCTCTTTACCGATCAGAGCTTTGGTTTCCAGACAGCACTCAGTGAGGGAACACATGCGATTCGAGCAGCTCAGACCGAGGCGCACGCCGCGTCACAAGGCGTTGGGCTTGTCAAGCTGATGGGCCGTCACAGTGGTTTCATCGCTTGCTATGCCTCACTTGCGGTCAACGACGCAAACTTTGTGCTGATCCCTGAAGTCCCTTTTCAACTCGACGGCGAACGCGGATTGTTTGCTTTGTTAAGAGATCGTTTGGATCGGAAAGGCGAAGCGGTGATCGTGGTTGCTGAGGGTGCTGGTCAGCATTTGATGGAAACATCCGGTAAAACCGACGCGTCGGGCAACGCTCGGTTAGGGGATGTTGGCCTTTGGTTGAAGCAACAGATCGAGCATCACTTTGCCGAACAGGATCGTCCGCTGAATCTCAAGTACATCGATCCCAGCTATGCGATTCGCAGCGTACCGGCGAACGCCTACGACAGCGTGTTCTGCACCAGGTTGGCACACAATGCGGTGCATGCTGCGATGTGCGGAAAAACACGAATGGTGGTCAGTCGCTGGCAAACTCGGTGGGTCAACGTGCCGATGGATTTGGCGACGCAAGAAAGAAATTGCGTTGACCCCAATGGTGACCTGTGGATGACGGTCCTGGAATCAACCGGCCAACCACCACGATTCCAATAGCAGGCGAGAACCAGTCGTTTTCGGCTAGCCCTTCTGCGTTTCCGCGAGGCCTGCCAACCTCCATTGCACAGCGTCGGCGCTTCGGAATGGGACCAATGTTTCTGCGCCGAACGAGTAGGCGGTCGGCACTGTCCACTCGGACTTTTCCAGCGTAATGGACTCCGTATTTCGTGGCAGTCGATAAAAGTCCGCCCCGTTAAAACTGGCAAAACCTTCCAGCTTGTCCAAGGCGTTCGCTCGATCGAACACTTCGGCGTAAAGCTCGATCGCAGCGTGCGCGGTATAGATGCCCGCGCAACCGCACGCTGATTCCTTGGCTGTTTGAGCGTGGGGAGCACTGTCGGTGCCCAGGAAGAAACGAGGATGTCCACTTGTCGCCGCTTCTACCAGGGCGAGGCGATGTTCTTCACGCTTCAGAATTGGCAGGCAGTAATAGTGCGGCCTCAATCCTCCTTCGAACAGAGCGACGCGATTCAACAGTAAGTGGTGCGGTGTGATCGTTGCACCGATGAGCTCCGACGCGGCGTGAACGAACTGAACGCCTTGCTGTGTTGTCACGTGTTCCAGCACGACGCGAAGTCGCGGAAAGCGATCGATCACCGGAGCCAGTATTTTCTCGATGAATACGGCTTCGCGATCGAAGGTGTCGACGCTTTGGTCAGTGGTTTCAGGATGTACCAGCAACGGTAAGTCCTGCTCCTGCATCGCTTCCAACACCGCAAAGCACTTTTCGATCGATTGCACGCCATGGTTCGAGTGGGTGGTTGCTCCCGCCGGATACCATTTCACTGCTTTGACGACTCCGCTGTTCTTGGCCGCAACGATTTCCTCCGGCTGAGTCTGCTCCGTCAAATACAGCGTCATCAAGGGCTCGAACGTGATGCCGTCGGGCACTGCCGACAGGATGCGTTTCCGATATTCCTGCGCCAAGTCTGTCGTGACGATGGGCGACGGCAGGTTTGGCATCATGATGGCGCGGCCGAATCGCTGTGCCGTATGGGGAACCACCAGTTGCAACAGTTCGCCGTCGCGTACGTGCAAATGCCAGTCGTCTGGTCGAGTGATGGTAATGGTTTGCATGGAAGAACGAACATCCTTGGATAGAACACAGCAGGCGTAACGCAGTGAGCTTTCATTCTCTGAAAGCCTGAAGTGTTTAAGCTAGCGACTGGTCGAGGTGAGTCAACGCCACTCAGTTTTCAGCGCTGAAAAGCAGCGTGCCGGACGCAATCGTCCACCACGCCGCCAGGGCCTTGGGCAAGGGCACAACTCTTCCCCATCGTCGCACCGCCATCACTGCGTGATCGCAGATGCGATCATGCAATTCATGAGGAAACAAGCTTCCACGATGATCAGTCGGTCAACTCTTTGATGACGATATTTCGGAACCGGTAAGTTTGCCCCTCTTCGCCATGATGCTGAATTCCGATGAATCCCTCGGCGTCCGTTGAATCACGCAGGTTGGTGACTTTGACTCCATTGAGATCAATCGAGATTCGATCACCGCGACATTGAATCGTGTAGCGATTCCAGTCGTTGCGTTTGAGCGCACTACGGATTTTGGGTTGGGCAAAGAAAGCTTGCGACTCTTCCTCGTACTCAAGGAACTTTTCTTCTTTTGAGCGTCCCTTCTTGCTTGGCCAAACCCATCCTCGCCGGCCCTCGTCGTACAGTCCCGCCGACCAGCAGCGATCGGATCCATCGCACTCTGCCTGATAGCCAAATACCTTATTCGGTTGGACATGGCATCGAAACATCACGCCGGAATTGGACTGACCTTCGGGAAGTTTGATTTCTGCGATTAGTCGAAAATCGGAGTATTTCTTCTCGGTGACCAAGAAGAACTTTTTGTCGGCGAGCAAATGGATCTCACCATTGACCACTTTGGCATTCCCGTAGTCATAGGGGTTGCGCCAGCCGCTGAGGTCTTTGCCGTTAAACAGCGGCGTGTATCCGAGCTGCTTGAATCGTTTCAACGAGCTTTCGTTGTCGCGTTTCGCATTGCCGGCTGATCGGGTCAACATCCCTTCGGTGGACAAGGTCCAGTCATCGGTGCGGAACAGAGAGGCAGGTAGTCCGTCGGAATTGACAAGATTGGCGCCCTCAGGATTCGCGGCCCAGGCATAGCGAACGGCGACAGGCGATTGAACCGAGTCGCTGCTGACGATGACCTTCGATCCACTGGCATCGACTTCGGCTTTCGCCCAATGCCACTGTTGGTCTTCGCCCGCGATC
>JBGCGI010000167.1:0-28211 GCA_045110715.1 Rubripirellula sp. | reverse complement strand
TCTTGAGGTCCCTGTTCGACGAGACGCTTTTGAGCCGCTACGAACTCCTCGGATCCCATCCCCTCACTGCACTCTGCAGCAATGATCAAGTCACCGCCAGGCTTCAGGATGCCCATCGCACCGACCATGCCCTTGATCGTTTGGTAGTAGGTCTTGTCCAGTGGGTATCCGGCCGCGGTGGTGACCACCACGTCAAAACGCCGAGAGACAGGCACCTCGCAGTAGCCCCGTACGAATTCAACCGAATCCCGATGGCTCTCGAGGATTTCGCCGAAGTTGACGAACGAGAGATGGCGGTCTTCGTCGATCACTGTATTGAGCGCCAACGCGCCACCCAGCATCTCCACAATCTGCAACTGTTCTTCGTGTAGCGGATTGCCAATGAAGTTGCAGTTAGCTGCTGCGGGATCTGCCATGAACCGCGCGCTGTGAAACGTGGTAATGGTTTCGGCGTGTGCGAGGCCCGGTGCGATGACTTTACGACCACCTGAGTAACCTGCCATGAAGTGGGGTTCGACCAATCCCGTTGCGATTCGGATCTCGGCCTCCACGAAGCGGCGATCGAGTCGCACAACGGTACCGCGTGTGCTGGTCGTCCCCAGCGTGACGTGGTCGCGGTCGCGTCTGGCGAAATGGTTGACAACGTTGGCATGCTGAAAGACCCAATCGTCTCCGATCAGTTCGCGGAGTTCGTCGCCCTCGTTGGGACGATGCAACCCGGTGGCAACGATCACAGTGATTCCAGCAACTGGGATCCCGCCGGCGATCAGCCGTTCGATCATCGGTCGCAGGAACAAGTGGTTCGGGACCGGACGCGTGATGTCGCAGATCGCGATGCAGGCAGTCGACGCGTTGCTGGCGAGTTCTTGCAGTGGCGCAGAGTTCACTGGCTGATCGAGCGCTGCGCGGATCGCCGCTCCACCGTCTTCGATGGTCGGCATCGCAGGCTTGCGGATCACTTCGGTGTCCAGTCCATCCGGGATCTCGATCGCCAGTCCGCGTTTTCCGTACTTCAATGAGATGTTCATGTGGATAAGAATTCAGAAACTGGCGTTCAGGTCAAGTAAGATGCTCGATCCCGATTCGATCTCTTTTGGAATTCAACGATGTTCAAGCCGCAATTGCTGCCCCTTTGCCTGCTGATGATTTCAGTGACATCCATGTTTGCACAGGAAGGGTCTGGCAGACTCACCAAAACCGGCGAGTTGCTCTTTGAGGATAGCTTTGATCGTAGCGAGCTGGGCGATTGGAAAGTGATCATTCCTGGCTTCCACGTGAAAGATGGGATTCTCGTGGCGACTCAGGATCGAGAAGACCATGGATCGGTCGGTCGCGTTTACCTGCCGATGAAGGATGTTGTGATGACATTCCGATTCAAACTCGCCGGCTCTCCGCGATTCAATGTGGTCTTCGATGACAAGAAACACAAAGGTTCACATGCGGGGCACATTTGCCGCGTGGCGATCGCCGAAAAACAGATCCGGCTTGGCGACGACAAGGAAGGCATCATGCGCAACGATTTCTTCAAGATGCGCCGCGATCCGAAGCAAAAAGAGGCAGCGGACAAAATGATCGAAGCGCGAGGTTCCGCCTACCGCACGGCCCTCAAGCAGAACCAATGGTACGAACTGATGATCGAGATTTTGGGGGATGAAATGAAAGTCAGCTTGGATGGCGGACTCGTCGGTTACCTGAAATCTCCAGGCATCGCCCATCCCACCAAAGAAAGCGTGCATTTCACGGTCAGTGGAAATGCCACGCATTTTGATGACGTCAAAATCTGGAAGGCACTGCCGAAATGATCGGCGAGGCTTCCAATCATTTGCTCTGTGGGTATACCGGTGGCTTCCAGTCCTTGGGTAGCTTTCCTTGCGGTCGGACTCCCAAGGATCCGGCTGGAATCGGATGGTCTTCCGCTTTCAGCAGCGGCAGATCATCGGGTAGATGTTTGATCAAGAAGTTTTTGTACTCGATCTTCATCGCAGGTCCGACATGGACTTGGACAGCCAGCACACCTTCGAGCGATCGACCTGCTTCGTCCAGGTCAATCAGGTCTGCTGTGGGGTGACCATCGATCCAGTGTTGATGGTGGTTTCCCTGCACCAACACGCGATAGTCATGCCAAGTCTCCGGCGCAAACTCGCGGACTGGCAGATCGCCGACAATCCAAGGCTGACCTGCCGTATCGACGATCACTTTCTCGCCAGTGTGCGAAAGGATCCGACGGCCTTTCTCTTCGTACAACATGCCGTTGTATTTTGGAATGTTGGCGACGACATCGCACTGGTAGCCAGTCACGATATCGAGCCCCAGATCCGGCCGAGAAAGCCCGCGGTACTGAATTCCACTGTTTCCACCTGCACTGACTTTGACCTTCACTCGGAGATCGAAGTTGCGAACCGTCGATCCTTTCCAAGTGATGAAGCGATTCATCTTGAGGCTGCCATCGGTAACGCCAGTCAGGACCCCCTTTTTGACGGACCAGTATTTTGAGTCGCCCGTCCATCCGCCCAAGCCGCGCCCGCCAATCAGCGAAGTGAAGCCATCCGCATTCGCACGCTGACTGACAGCGGCCGACGCTTCTGGATGAGGCACGGTCGAAGGCGTGAATTTGCCTTGCAGCGGATCCAGGGGGCCACCGAGTTCCTTCACGCGAGCGTCGGTTCGCGTTCGCATCGCTGTCAGCGTTTCGCGGTGCGCTGGATCGCTTGCCAAGTTGACCAGTTCGTCGGGATCGCTCTTCAAGTCATGGAGAAACTCATGTCCACCGTGATCAAAATAGCGTACGTACTTGAAACGCTCATTTCGCAATCCTTCAAAGGCGGGGATGCGATTGCGGACAGCGAAGTGCTCATGAAAGCTCTCGGTTCGCCAGTCTGCTGGGGTGTCTCCGGAAACGATCGGCTGCAGGCTGTGGCCCTGGTATCGCTTGGGGATATCGTTGCCGGCCCAATCCAGGAAAGTTGCTGGCAGGTCCAGGTTCAACGCGATCGCGTCGCTGACTTTTCCTTGTTGTGACTTGGGGATCCGTGGATCGTGAATGATCAAAGGCACGCGGAGTGATTCTTCGTAGTGCGACCACTTGCCCGCCAATCCACGGTTGGCCATGTAGTATCCGTTGTCGGCCGAATAGACGATGATCGTGTTGTCGGCCATTCCAGCCTCTTCCAGGGCTTTCATGAAGCGACCGATGGCACCGTCGATCCCTGAAACCATTCGGTAGTAGGCTCGGACGTTGGTGCGATACTTCTCGTCCGTGTTCCAACGCCAAAAGTATCGTTCGCGATTGATCGTTGTTTTCAAAAAGTCGGGCAACGCATCGAAGATGGCGGGGTCGTTCAAACGCGGCGGTCCGATCTCGATGTCTTCGTACATGCCGTCAACAGCACGCGGCCAAGCGAAGTGGCCAATGCCTGGGCGTCGGTCGCTGTCTTCTGCATGGCAGGCGTTGAACCACATGTTCAATGCAAACGGTTTGTCTTTCGGCTGCGACTGAAGGAATTCGATTCCCCGGTCGACGATCAGTTCTGTCTCATGCCTCAGACTGCCATCGGGTTGCACTTTATAGAAAGGGTTGCGGCCGATCGCCTCGAACTCATCGAAGTGGTCTTCCTTGACGTAACCTTTTGGCATTTTTGCATGCCACTTACCAAAGTAGCCCGTGCGATAGCCATTCTTCCGTAACAGATCGGAGTGTAATTCTTCCACCGAATCTGGGCGAGCTTGTTCTGGGGTCGACGCCGTTCCGTAACTACGACCGGTCAGCCCAGAGAGAATCGTGGTGCGACTGACCCAGCAAATGGAATGGCTGACGAACGCGTTTTCGAACCGGATTCCCCGCGCAGCGATGGAATCGATGTTGGGGGTCTGGACGATCGGATTCCCGTAGCAACCAATCGTGCTGGTGGTTTGATCATCGGCAAAGAAAAACACGATGTTGGGTTGCTCGGCAGCGCGAACCGACGACGACACGAAAAACAGAACGATCAGGGAGGCGAGGATGGATCTCATGGCAGCAGTAGAAGAGGGAATCGGGCGGGAGCAGGTGGGGTCACCACTCAGGCAAAATTGTAGCAGCCGAGTCCCGCGTCTGCGAAAACGAAGTCCAGAGTTTCTGCCTTGTCCCGAATCAGACGGCGATTCGACTTTCAATCACTTCTTCTGCAGGCACGTTTGATCCATCGTAGCGTGGGCCGGAACGACAGTTTATCATCCGAGTTCGATCTTTACCGTCGACCCAACCTCAGGCAATGAAGATGAAAGTTCTCGCGTCCGCAAATCTCTTGTTCTTGTTGCTGATTCCGGTTGTGTCCGTGGCAGAAGAGTCACCAATGGCTGGTTTCATGACTGCCAATGTGCTTCAAAGCGAGGGCTTTGAGCCGTTGTTTCGTGGCGACAGTCTGGATCAGTGGAATGTTCAGCCTGGACACGAAGGACACTGGATCATCAAGGATGGCGTGATTCACTATGACGGAAAGGCAGAACAGAAAAAGAGTTTTGATAAGAGCTTGTGGACCAAGAAGGCCTTTGGCGAACTGGAACTCTACGTCGAGTGGTGTCTTTCAGCAGAGCCGAAAACTAAAGAGCATCCGATTGTGCTTTGGAATGGTGACTTTCTTCGCGATGACGCCGGCAAACGAATCACTCGCCCCAGGTTGGATGCTGGCGATAGCGGGATTTATTTTCGCGGGCACTTTCCCTGTCAAGCAAACATCTGGAGCCAAGCACTGGGCTCCGGTGAGATCAATGGATATCGAACGAACCAGAAGCTGCCAGTCAAACTACGCCAATCGTGTCTGCCATTCGCATTTGCCGATCGACCGTTGGGCCAATGGAACTCGTTTCGAATCCGCTTGCAGCATGACCGCATGAAGGTCACTCTTAACGGCCAAGTCGTGTTGCACTCTGATCCGCTTCCGGATCTTCCAGCAACCGGACCTGTTGGGCTGCAACATCACGGCGACCCTCTCGAATTTCGCAACATTTGGATCAAGGAACTATCCGCGGATGAGTGACAAACCTGTCAAAGTAGGCTTGGTTGGCTTCGGTGCCTGGGGCCAACATCACGCCAACGCCATCACCGTCACCGAAGGAGCTGAGCTTGTCGCGATCGCTGCTCGCAGTGAAACTTCGGTGGCTGCTGCCAAGGAGGCCTATCCCAACGCTGAGGTCTACAGTGACTTTCGCGAGTTGGTTGCTCGCCAGGATCTCGATTTCGTCGACGTTGCCGTGCCCAGTCACCTTCATCACGAAGTCGCAACTGCCGTTCTGAATAGCGGAAAGCACCTACTGCTCGAAAAACCAATGGGCGTCACGTTGGATCAATGCGACGACATGATCCGCGTCGCCAAGGAAAACGATCGACTATTCGCCGTCGGTCACGAACTGCGTTTGTCATCGATGTGGGGCAAAGCCAAACAGATGATCGACGAAGGCTTCCTTGGCAAACCTCTGTATGCACTCGTGGAGCTTTCCCGGAACCCCTATCGATTGGGAGCCGATGGATGGCGATACGACATCTCACGCGTGGGAAGCTGGATCCTCGAGGAGCCAATTCATTTTTTCGACCTGGCCCGTTGGTACCTAGAAGCTTCTGGTGAGCCCGAGAAAATCTATGCGACAGCCAACTCGCGACAAGAGAATCACCCGGAACTGCAGGACAACTTCAGCGCGATCATGCACTTCACCGGTGGCGCCTATGCGGTCGTTTCGCAGACGTTGGCTGCCTTTGAGCATCATCAGACAATCAAGGTCACCGGCACCAAGGGCGCTCTGTGGGCCTCCTGGAGCGGTGCGATGGATCGAACCCGCCATCCCACTTTCTCTTTGCGAGCATTCGATGGAGAGCAAGTCACGAACGTCGAAATCGAAAAACCGACGGGTGAGCTCTTTGAATTAGAAGATCAAATCGCCAGAATGGTGGACGCTGTTCGTGAAGGAGTTCCTTTGCACTGCGAAGCCAGCGATGGTCGTTGGTCGGTCGCAATGTGTCTGGCAGCGGAGGCCTCGGTACGTACCGGGGAAGTCGTTTCCATGAGCGACTTCCAATAGCACTTTTTGAATCGGAGATGGTCGTGCAAGGCAAACTATTTATCGCAGTATTTGCATTGGCAGTGGCGACTTACTACTTGGGGACCACGCCCGCGCAAAGCCAAACCGATTCAGATCAAGTCGCCAGCAGTTGGCGCCATTTGGCGCTGACGCAGAGAAATGACCAACGAGAAACCGAGTCCCACGAAAAAATCGTGCAACTCGGTGCTGAGGGGTGGCAACTGGTCGACGTCGAGAATTTTGTCTCGGCGGGAGAAACGATCAAGACGGTCTACTATTTCAAGAAACCCGGCTGAACCGTCATGGTTCTTTGTGCCGTCATGGTTCTTTGTGTATCCGACTTGGCCGTTTTGTGAGCCGCGACGCGTGCTCTCACGGTCAGCGGCTCACTCGTGGTCGGCATCGACACGCCGTTCAACGTTACTTGCTGGATTGCTTGACACGACGTGTTGGCTTTGCGCCACCTGGTAACGTCGATCCGTTGTTCTTCCTGCTCTTGTTGAAAGGGCGTTTCTTGGCGAACGGTTTCTTCTGACCACGCGGTTTGCGTGTCGACTCTGCACTTTGCGGTGTCGAAGAGTAGTCCTCTCGCGGAACCTTGTTCCCAGGAGGAATGCGCTTGCCAAGCAGCTGCTCGATCGCGCGAAGTTCAGCACGTTCTTCCGGCATGCAGAAGGAAATCGCGATTCCCTTGGCACCCGCTCGAGCCGTTCGCCCAATTCGATGCACGTACGCTTCCGGCTCGTTCGGTAGATCGTAGTTGACCACGTGAGTGACACCGTCGATGTCGATTCCGCGTGAAGCAACATCGGTCGCGACCAATACCTTGACCTTCTTGTTGCGGAAGGCTTCCAACGCACGCTGCCGAGCGCCTTGTGACTTGTTGCCGTGAATCACAGCCGCTGCGATTCCGCTGCGCTCGAGTCGCTTCGTGACGGTGTTGGCAATTCGCTTGGTCCGAGTGAACACGATGGCTCGATCCACTTCGTCTTCGTTCAAGATTTTCTCCAGCATCGTTTGCTTGCCGCTTTTTTCGGTAAACAAAACTTGCTGTTTGATGTTGTCTGCACTGACCGACGTTGGACTGACCGTGACAGTGATCGGATCGTAGAGCAACGATTGCGACAGTTCGACGATCTTCGGCGGCAACGTTGCCGAGAAGAACAGTGACTGTCGGTCCGTGGGAAGTTCTTTGATGATCCGTTTCAAGTCTGGCAGGAAACCCATGTCTAGCATGCGATCTGCTTCGTCAAGCACGAACATTTCCAAGTCTTCCAGCTTGATGAATCCTTGGTTCATCAGATCCAACAAGCGACCGGGTGTCGCAACGAGGATGTGAGCGCCTCGGTTCAAGTTCGCAACCTGGCTGCCCTGCTTGACGCCGCCGTAAACCAAAACGGTTCGCAGTCTTAGGTGTCGGCCATAAGTGCGGAAGCTATCTCCGATTTGAATGGCGAGCTCTCTGGTCGGTGCAAGCACCAATGCCATCGGGCTATTCGGGTAAGCCTTGCATTTCTCTTTTCCCAGCTCATTCAGGATTGGAAGCGCGAAGGCGGCTGTTTTTCCAGTGCCAGTTTGGGCACAGCCCAGAACGTCACAGCCATCCACGGCTGCTGGGATGGTTTTCGCTTGAATAGGGGTGGGGGTTTTGTAGTTCTCTTCACGGAGAGCGCGTTGCAGTGGCTCGATCAGTTCAATGTCGTCAAAAGTCTTCAAAGGTATTCCAGTTCAATTCACGCCTGCGGTTCAAACGCTCGGTTTGGATCGGCAGCGTAGAGAGATGTGTTGGTGGAGCGCACGGTACAACGCACACTCATCGGGTTTACGATGCTGCTATCGCACCGTACGTACGAAACGAAAGGACCGTTTCGTTAAACCCTGGACAAACAAGAAAGCCTCAAGGTTGTTGCGTTCGTAATAACGCAGGCTGCAATCTAGGCGGGTCGAGACGACCCTTAGATGTCAGCAATGATCCGGCTTTGGCCGAAGTTGGGCGGGGTGAGAGAATCCACTCTGACCATATTCCGCTCGGTCGGAAAAACGCTCTTCCATGATGAAATGTGCGTTACTCGCTTGAATCCGACTGATGCATCCTACCTCAGTAACCCCAGGGAGGGAAGTCGGATTCGCTCCAGATTGACTTCTTGCGAGCCGGGAACCCGAATAAAGGGAGGTCGATTGTCGCAATTGCTCCTCGGTTGACGCCCCTGACGGTTAGGTCACTAGCGCCCGCAATTCGCACTACTTCACAAGCTCGGCTAGCTCTTGAGAGAGCTTTTTGTTTTGAAAATGAGGATCGGCGAACTCTTTTCCATAACGCATCAACTCTGCGGCCAGTTGAATTTTGACGGATGGGTCGACACTCCCAATTGCGTTGACCAATTCGTCCGGGTCGGATTCCAGATCGAACAGCCACGGGTCATCGCTGACCGACACGACCAGCTTGTACCGGTCCGTTACCGCCGCGATCCAGCCCGCCGATCGCCCTGCGTTTCTGAGGAACAGAATGTCTTTCCAGTCACCGCTTTTCCCGGTCAGCAGGCTCGATGCATCACGTCCTTGCGTTCCCGGTGGAGCTCGAAAACCAAGCAATGGCAAAATCGTTGGGGCAAAGTCGACGGTACCCAATGCTTCATTGACGACTCTTTTTGCAGGAACCTTGCCGGGGACCATCACGATCATTGGGATCTTTGCGCTTCCTTCGTAAGGGTTGCCTTTGTTCAAACGACCATGCTCGTAACACAAGTCGCCATGGTCGGCCGTGAATACAATCGCCGTGCGTTCGGTCAGTTCTAGATCGTCCAGTGTTTGCAAGAGTCGGGCCACGTTGTCGTCAATGCAACGCACCATCCCAAAGTACTGCGTCATCAAATCACCACGGAACTTACCTGCTCCATTCTTTCCAGTGGCGGGAGCCCACTTTGGATTCTGTTGGGTCTTCGTGAAAGTCATTGGCGGACGGATGACGGTGTTTTCAAACATCGTGTCGTAAGGCGCTCTGACTGTATTCGGGCCGTGCGGGTCAGGCAGGCTGAGGTGATAGCAGAACGGCTTTGACGAGTTGTCTTTGATGAAGTCGATCGCGCGGTCGGTCAACCAATCGGTCGAAAAAGTCTTCTCGTCCGCTTCCGCCAACGCATAGCTTGGCTTGCCTTTTTGCCGGGCAGCAACGCGCGGGCCTTCGTCAGTGATCTCGAACTTTTTCCAATGGCCGCGATTGAACATGTACCGGTTGTCACC
Source organism: Rubripirellula sp. (assembly GCA_045110715.1). Taxonomy (GTDB): domain Bacteria; phylum Planctomycetota; class Planctomycetia; order Pirellulales; family Pirellulaceae; genus Rubripirellula. The sequence goes on along the minus strand of JBGCGI010000167.1, from coordinate 18,920 downwards.
GAAACCGAATTGACGTTCCGGTCCCCACTGAGGTTTCCCCGGTCCATCCAAGTGCCACTTGCCTGCGTATCCCGTCGCGTAGCCGTTGTCTTGAAGAACTTTGGCAAACGTGACCATCTCTGTTTTCATCGGCATGTCATTTTGAGGTGATCCCGTGTGCTGCGGATACACTCCAGTGAAGAAAGAGGCTCGCGAAGGTGTGCAAACGGGGCTGGTCGCGTAGAACGACGTGCACAGTGCGCCTCGGGCGGCGACCGAATCGATCGCAGGAGTTTCGACGATCGCGTTCTTGCCCCAGATGAATGCTTGTTCCGGCGGCAGCGTCTCGCGATAGCATCCCAGCGTGCGAAAGTTGTGCTCGTCGGTTTGAATGATCAACAGATTCAATGGAGCTGCGGCCATCGTGGGAATGGCTAGCAGAACCAAGATGGTTGTGAGCATGAAACGCATGGGATTCTCGGTCAGTGAGAGATGGGTTGTCGTTGAAAAGGAGAGCGACACTAGACACGTAAATCTATCTTTCGGGGATAGGCTCGCTACTCAACCATTCTTCGTCGGTGATTTGTAAGTCGGCAAAGTTCCTGCCTCGGTAAGTCGCTTGCATCCAGAGATCCGAATCTGACTGAACGACTCCGTCCTCGGTATTCACTTCGTACTGGACGGCGTAGTGGAAACGTCCACCAATCATTTTGTCGCCCCAGAAGCGGTCCTCGCAAAGATACACGATGCCACCGCGCGATGCGGGATGGTCGGGATCCACCAGCCGTTTCAGAGTGGGGGTCGTTCCATGGGTTGCTTTCTGTTTGAGCAGCACACCTTTGGGCAGTGGAACTCGTGCGATCCACGTTCGGTTCTCTTCGATCATCTTCCACTGCACGCGATCGGAAACGGGCTCATCACGCCCAAGGAAATCGCCTGTCTGCATGGTCAGGTACATCCGCTGCATGTACTCATCGCCAAAGTAACCGCTGGAGGTATCGGGCGATCGAATGAAGTGGGCGGCAAAGAAGAGTTCTTTCTCGGTGCCGTCGTCTTGCAACAGCGAGCTCCCCGGCTGAATCCGGTTTTGCTCGGCGTCTTCAATCCACAGCTCAAACGTTACCGTTCGGTAGTTGCCGCCATAAGGCATCTCGTCAGAACGTTCGTCGTTGCCTCGGTAGTAAGTTTTCTCCAAACTCGCAGGCAAAACGCTCGGGCGAGGGATGGGAGGATTGCCGTGATTCAAGAACGTGGCGTAGTGAATCAGGTCTCGATCGTGATACTGTGTCGTCAGCTCCTCGAGGTTGGAACGCTGTTCCTCTGCTGATTCATAGGCTTGTTGACTCGCGCTCAGACGGTGGCGAAGCGAGTCGGCCCAAAAGCAGGGAACGAACAGCAGTGAGATCAGACAAGCGGTGACTCGGCTAAATCTCCTGCCGGATTTGCGAGGTTTGAACTGCCAGGCAAGCAGCCCAAGCCAAATGGCGGTGATCGCCGCAAGCAGGGCAGAACCGCGGTCATGCAAGTGAAGGGTGCGCGAAACCCACGAGCCCGCTTTGCCCAGTTTCAGCGTCACGCGCCCCACGCGTCCCCAGAACGAATTTTCGTAGGGGTTCGCGGGGAGGTCCTCGAGTGAGACGGGAGCGATGTCGGGTTCGTCGGTTCCCTCGAACCGAGACGGATCGGAAAGAAAGTCTGTGCGACAGGACTCACAGCAAAAGTAGAAACGTCGACCGTTGTAGTCCGCAAAGATCTCAACCGAAGCGGGTTCGTCAGGTCGAATGATGCAGAACCCGGGGGCAATCTTCTCGATTGCCGGCTCTACTTGCTCGTCAGCAGAGCAGAAAGTGAAACCCAACAGCATCAAGCACGCTGAGATGATGAACCGAGAGATGCCCTTTGAGCACTTCACGAATCCGATTCTTCGTCGTCGGCTTCGGGGGAACACAATTCCTCGCAGTACTTTTTCACGCAGTCCATGTTGACTTCAACGCCACGTTGGACGATCGATTGGATCAGCGGCGTGACGATCTTGGACGTCCATTTGTAGGGGCGTGATTCCATGGTCATTTCCAATCGCGTGCCATCACCGCGCGGGATCAATTGGAATAGCGAGTCCCAGACGGTTCCGCCTTCGTCTGCGACCATGCGAACATGGTCGTCTTGGGAGTATTCGGTCACTTCCAGCACCGTTATGTATTCCTTGCCGTGCATGACCCGAGTTTCGCGAAACCGAGTCCCAACGCCAGACTGAGTATCCGAGAGGATCTCAATCTCTTTGATGTAAGGGACGGCGTTGCTGAGGTTCGGGACATCAGCGATCGCCTGAAAGACAATCGCTGGTGGGGCTTGGATGACTTTGGTGACTGAGATTTGACCCATATCAAACGACGATTTCGTAGCCTTTGCGCTGCTTGCGACTGACAAACGAATTGGCTTGCTTGTCGTCAACAAAATTGCGCGCCTTCGGATCGTAAGTCAGCGTACGATTCAGTCGCATCGCAATGTTGATCGCGTGGCAAACATTTAACATCGCGTTGTGACTTGGCACATCCGAAATCGGTTGCTTGCGCGTCTTCACCGATTCGATGAAGTTGGCCATGTGTGAGGCAGGCTTGGGAACGCCGTGAACGATTTCGAAGGCGTCGCCTGGAAGCGGCTTTTCCTTCAACGCTTCGACAGGTTTTCCAACCAGTTTCCCACGGTTGACAAGGAATCGACCGTCGCTGCCCTCGAACATGATGCCGTTGTCGAAGCCCAATTCCTGTGCATTGTCACGCACGAACATCTCGATGCCATCGGCAAACGCAACCCGCACGTTGAACTTGATGGCAGCGTTGAACTTATCGTCTTGAGTCGGCATGCCATCTTTGAATGGCACAGGGTGCTCTACCGAAATCGGCTCGATGGTGATGTTGCCAACATCATCGCCCAGTTTGTTCATCGCCAACATTGCGATGTCGACGTGGTGGGCACCCCAGTCGGTGAGTTTGCCACCGGAGTACTCGTAGAACCAGCGATAGTAGCGGTGAGCGCGACTGAATGGGTGACCCGCACCCCAGCCCTCGGTGTCTGCGATGTCCGGAGCCGAGCGATAGTCAACCACTGGGCACTGGCCGAGCCATTTTTCCCAGTTCAGAGACTTGGGTGGGTCGGCTTTGGGAAGTGTGACTGCTTCGCGTGAGCCGCCGATGCAAACGGTGACCTTCTTCAGTTCGCCGACGCGATTGTCGCGTGCCATTGCAGCCGCTTTGACAAAGCGGCTATCGAACTCGGTTCGCTGCTGAGTACCAACTTGAACGATGCCTTTACTCTTCTTGATCGCTGCTTCGATCTGGTTGCCCTCTTCGATCGTCAGCGTTAGCGGCTTTTCACAGTAAACGTCTTTTCCGGCTGCAAGCGCTTCGACGACTTGCTTGGTGTGCCAGTGATCCGGTGAGGCGATGATGACGGCGTCAATGTTCTTGTCATCCAACACATGCCGGTAGTCTTCGTGAACGGTGGTATTGATCGGCCGACCCTTGTCACGGTGAAAGTCCATGACTTTTTGCAACGCACGTCCGGCTTGGACGGAGTCAACGTCGGCGATTTTTGCACAGGGGCCGAACTTGGTTCCATTGCCACCGAGTGCCGTGTGAAATCGGATGCCCGTCCCGATGTAGCCGATGGTGGGCTCATCGTTCTTGGCGGTTTCTTTGTCGTCTCCCTCTGCCGCGAGAGCGGAGTGCCCAAAGAACCCACTGGCGGCGGCCATGGTTGCACCTGTCGATGCAATGAAAGCTCGTCTATTGAATGTCATCGTCGTGTCTTAAGAAGGGGTTCGTTTTGAATGGTTGGATCACGACCATTGTAGAAAGATCAGGAAAGTTTAATAGCCGCAACAGTCCGTTCACCACGAATTTCGTCGCTCCAGAGAGGGGGGATTCGCCGGGCGATTGGCTGGGATTGGGCTTGGCCAGCGGGAGGTTGCTTCAGCAGGATCTGATTCACGCTCAGCCGAATGTCCACCAACAAATCAGCGTGACGATCAAGACACCGATCAGATTGAGCGCGAAGCCTTCCTGAGCCATTTGGCGAATGGTGAGTTTCTCGCTGCCGAAGACAATTGCATTGGGGGGCGTCGCAACCGGAAGCATGAACGCGAAGCTTGCACTGATGGTCGCCGGGACCATGATCAGCCTTGGGTCGATCGCCGCTGCCAACGCGGTTGCCGCGAGGATCGGAAGGATCAGATTTGCGGTCGCTGTATTGCTGGTCACCTCTGTCAAGAACGTGACCGACAGGCAGACCAGTCCGATCATCACCAGCACTGGCATGTTGGAGATCCCGGCCAGAGACGACCCGATGATCTCACTGAGGCCCGATGCTGTGAACGCCTTCGCAATCGCAATCCCGCCCCCATAAAGAATCAGCACTCCCCAAGGAATCTTCGCCGCTGCCTCCCAGGTCAACAGTGTCTTGCCTTTGCCGTTTGGAAGTAGGTGCATGGCGACGACCGCGAGCAACGCGACACTGGCATCTTTGGCTCCCTCCAGTCCCAGCCAACCACTCCAGCCGCCGAACGGTTCTCTGCGAGTGATCCACAGTGCTGCTGTGACCACAAAGACGGCCAGCGTGGCAACTTCCTCGTATCGCCACTTGCCAACTTCGGGCATCTGCAAACCGCCTTCTGGTTTCAAGCCGCGAGTCAGCCATAGTCCAACCAGAGGCAGCATGATCAACATGATTGGCAGCGCCCACATCATCCAAGTCGTGAAGGATGGTTCGCTCGCGCCCGCGTTCTCGACCATGACCTTCATGAATACCAGGTTGGGCGGTGTTCCAATCGGAGTCCCAATTCCACCAACACTCGCGGCGTAGGCGACACCCAACAGAAGGCACTTTTGCAGCCGAAGATTAGACGATTTTTCCATCACGGCCATCACGATCGGCAGCAACATCAGCGTGGTAGCAGCGTTGGAAATCCACATGCTCAAGAAAGCAGAGGCGGCCATGAAGCCAAACACCAGTTGCCGTCCACCGTTATCGCCGCCGAAGGCACGGACCATCGTCAGTGCGATTCGCCGATGTGCCCCGCTGCTTTCCATGGCCATCGAAAGCATGAAGCCGCCCATCATCAGCAGCACCAAAGGGTCGCCGTAGGCAGCGCCGATCTGATCGGGTTCCAGCACACCCACCAACGGAAAGACGGCCAACGGAATCAGTGATGTGACGGGAATCGGGATCGGTTCAAAGATCCACCAGATCGCGCACAGCACCACCACGGCTGCCGTCCACGCGACGTCGCTGGTATACCCAAATGAAAGGAGTGAGATCAGTGCGGTGACGGCCGCGATCAAACCCACAGCAATGGTGATCGATTTCATAGAGGGGAATTCAAGCGAGTGATACGATGGTTGTCGCATCAGAGTCTAGCGGGCCACGCTTCGAAAGACCAAGCTATGGCAAAGTTCAGTAGCGCAAGGAAATGAATTCATGACAGATCAGCCCAAACCACCCAGCCGAAGTGAGAATCTGGCTTTGGTGCGAACGGACCTGGCCAACGAGCGAACTCTATTGGCCTACGGTCGGACGTCGCTGATGATGGCGGGAACTGGCGTTACGCTGATCAAATTCTTCCCCGAGTCGGCATGGATCCGCGCCATTGGTTGGGGGTTGGCGACGGTTGGTGCAACGGTCGGCTTGGTCGGGCTGCTGCGGTTCCATCGACTGAGGAAACGGCTGCGTCAGAATTTATAAGGCCGGTTGGAAAAGCGCATAGCACCATGCGACCACCACGATTGCGATCGAAAGTACGGCGGCGGTCCATTGAACCTGCTGGCTTGCCAGCCAATGATTTGGCAGCCGACTGCCTGCCCATCCGAGCAGCATTCCTGCAACGAAACCGGTGAAGTGTGCCGCGACATCGGTGTTCTCTCCTCCGACACCGGTGAATCCAAGCAGGGCGATTCCACCAATCAATGGGCTCCATCTTTTCAACGGGCGTTCCGGTTCGGTCTGCTTGGCTCGGCCGCGAAGCGCGTGGCTTACCAACACGCCAAGTGCTGCGAACACCGACGTTGATGCTCCGATTGAAAGATGAGCCGGATCTTGGATCCAAGCGTTCATTCCATTTCCGAGTGCACCGGCCAGCAAGATCGCCAGCCACGCAACGCCGCCCCCTAGGATGCGCCCAGCCAGCAAACCGAAGACGATCCCGAAGACGATATTGCCGGCGAGGTGACCAATGTCTCCGTGCAGCGTCAACGCCGTGACGGTTCGCCACCACTGCCCGGCCATCACTTTCGCTGCATGCACTCGGCCAGCAGCCTGCCAGTCAAATCCATAGGCCGACTGGGCGTTTTGAATCGCAATCAGGATGATCGTTCCGGCGTACACACAAACGCCTGCCAACGCGCCTTCGCGGCGGGGGCGGGGAGTCCTAGCAACCGGCGCACGCGGAGGGTTCTCGTGCTGATACTCTTGCAGTTCCGTTGCCGCGATCGCTGCGTCGGCCTGCTTGACCAATAGGATCCAAACGCCTTCATGGAAGATCGTTTCGGCCGCGATGCCGGCTGCGTCAAGCACCAAACGCGACTCCTGGGATTGGCGTCGCTGATTGGTTTGGAAGACGGCTTCGTATCCCGATTGCGGTTGGTACATCGCAGATCCTTCTGCTGTGGTCACTCGGCCTTTCGCCAAACAGGTCTCGCGTTGGCGGTGATCTCTTCGTCAATTTCGGTCATCCGCTTCTTCAGCTTCATGACCAATTCCGGTTTTTGATCGTGCAAGTTGTTTTGCTCACCAAGGTCCTCGGCAAGGTTGAACAAAAAAGTTTGCACTTTCGCGTTCACTGGTTTGGGTTGATTCCGCCGAGCCCGAGGTCGTTTCTCGAGATACTTCCAGTCACCGATGCGAATTCCCTCAAGAACGCCTTGGGCCGAATAAAACATGAACTCATCGCGAGGCGAATCATTCGTCGTGAAAGTCGCCGAAATGTCGTGGCCATCGATCTTGTTGGAGTCCGGCAGTGGCGTGTCCGTGAGAGCCGCAATGGTTGGCAGTAAGTCGATCGTGGAAGTGAACGCGTTCGTGCTGGTGCCTGGCGGGATTCGGCCAGGGCCCCACATCACGCAGGGCACACGCTGGCCGCCTTCGAATGTCGTGCCCTTCCCTTCCCTGAGCGGACCTGCACTGCCACCGTGATTCTTGAACTGCAGCCACGGTCCATTGTCGCTGGTGTAAATGATGTAGGTGTTTTCGGCCAATCCAAGATCGCGAACTGTCGACGCGACGCGACCCACCTCTGCATCGATATGTTCGATCACGCACTTGTACGCGTTCTGAGGATTGGGGTCGTAAACATCTTCGGGGACATACAGTGGGATGTGTGGCATCGAATGCGGCAAGTACAAAAAGAACGGCGTGTCTTTGTTGGCTTTGATGAACTCCACCGCTTTGTCGGTGTATCGCCGGGTGATGGTTCGTTGGTCAACCGGCAATTCGACAATCTGGTCATCGGCAAACAATGGAGTCTTCCACTTGGTGATGCACGACTCTTGATCCTTCCACAAATCGTCCGACTTGATTTTGGGTTTGTTTTGGTTGGCCGGATGATTCATGTCATTTGAATACGGGATGCCAAAATAGGAATCGAATCCGTTGGAGATCGGAAGTGTCTCGCGGTGGTGTCCGAGATGCCATTTGCCAACACACGCCGTGGCGTAGCCCTGTGACTTCAGGTGATCGGCAATCGTGTGCTCTGTGGAATTCAGTCCATAGTCGCTCTTGGGGAACAACACATGTCGATGCATGCCCACGCGTTTGGGATAGCTGCCGGTCAATAGTGCTGCGCGGGAGGGCGAGCAGACCGAGCAGGCGGAGTAGAAACTGGTGTACTTGCGGCCCTCGGTTGCCAGTTGGTCAATGTTCGGCGTCTTGATGTTGGGCGACCCAAAGCAGCCCAAGTCGTTGTAGCCCTGATCATCGGTGAAAATGATGATGAAGTTTGGCTTGTCGGCAGCCACGCACTTTGAGGTCAGGTGCGATGCCAACAAAATCGCGATCGCAAAAGCCGCGAATCGAAAGGGAAGTCGAGACAACCGTTGAATCATGGAGAGCATTCGCTTGGAGGGGATTTGTTGAGAGTCTGGCTATTCGGACACCGTCAGTTTAGCGGCTGGATGGACGGCTAGGTTCACGCGGAGTTGTATTTCATCGTCGATGTGTTTCGTTGTGGACCGCCTTGGGCTATTTCAAATGAGTTGCCAGATGCTGGCAGGCCATCGAGTTGATTTGCAGAGCCAGAGCCGGGTCGTAGCGGTGGCCTTCATCGCGGATGAAAGCGTGCTCCGCATTGTATTCGTGCCAGGAGAAAGAGGTTTCCGCCGCCGTCATCGCATCGTAGATCATTCGCCGTCCTGCCAGCGGGATGTGCGGGTCCTGGCGTCCCCAGACCATCATCATCTCGGCTTGGATTTCGGGAACGCGAGCCAGCGTGTCGTCCGACATGCCCTTGCCCAAGCTTCCTTTGTGGATGTCGGTCGCGTACAAGCAGACGCCCGCCTCGATCTCGGGATTCATCGCAGCGCGAAATGCCAGGTGACCTCCCAAGCAGATTCCCATCGCTCCGAGTCGCCCCGAACACTGCTGGTCAGATTGAAAGAACTCAATCACGGATTTTGCATCGCCATCGTAGCTCGCCAGTTCTTTTGTGGTTTTCAATGCATTGCCTCGCTCCGTTCCCCCGGTGTCGTAGGCAAACGCCTCGCCAAGTTCCGTGAATTCGTGATAGACGTCCGGCACAGCGACGATGAATCCGTGGCCAGCAATCATGGCAGCGGTACGCGCAATCGGACCGGTCATTTGATAAATCTCTGCGAACAGAATCACTCCAGGGAAAGTTCCTTTCCGATCGGGGCGAAACAGGTGCGTGCGCATCGGTCCGTAAGCGGTGGTCAGATCAATGAAAGAGACTGGAGCAATGCGCATGGGAGATTTGTCGCGAAGGGTTCGTTTGCTGGATTCATCGAGCGTAGCGAACTTCGCAAGGCAGCGATACATTCCGGTTCGTCGATTCGCAACGCGTTGACGGAAGGAGAAAGCAATGGATGAACTCGGTGAATCATGGATGCGTTGGTCGGTTCGATTTGCCGTGTTGTGCATTTACATGCGGTGGATGATTCTCTTGCGCCGTCGCGATTTGCCTGTTGCTGCCCCAGGTCGAGCAGCGTGTTGGGTTTGGTCGATCGGATGTGCTGCGTCTCTGTTCCATGTTTCACTCGCCTTCCATTTTGTTCACGATTGGAGCCATCGAGCTGCCTGGAATCACACGGCGGCGGAAACCATGAAGTTGGTTGGTGTCCAGCGAGGGGACGGGCTGTGGGTGAACTACGCGTTCAGCTTGATCTGGGTTGCTGATTGCATCCGCTTGTGGAAAGCCAATTTTCGCGGGAAAAGCACGAGTTCTCGTTTGGATTGCCTCGTTTTTTGCCTGTTTCTATTCATTGTCGTCAATGCCACGGTGGTGTTTGGGCCGGCTTTCTATCGGCCGATTGCGATCGTGGCGATCCTGTTGGCAGCGATCTTGTGGGGGACCCGCGTCGGACGTTTCGCAGCCGATCCCTGATTCACAGAATCCGGGTGTTCGGGTAATCTCTCGGCCACATTCTTTGAAAACGTTGGCGGACGGGTACAAAAGGCGGAAACTCGTGTTCACAAAGCATTCTTTGCTGCGCAAGTTGTTTGCGCTTGTCACATTGGTCTTGGGATCAATGCTCTTACCATCGACTGCGATCGGCCAAGACGGCGGATCTGCACTGAACTCAGGAGACACGGCGTGGATACTGGTTGCCACGGCGCTGGTCTTGTTCATGACGATCCCTGCCCTGGCGTTGTTCTATGGCGGCTTGGTTCGCACGAAAAACGTGCTGTCGATCCTGATGCAGTGTCTCGTGCTGACCGCCTTGATGTCGGTCGTTTGGGTCGTCTGCGGCTATAGCTTGGCGTTCGATACCGGCGGCATGGAGAAGGACGCCGTGAACGTGCATTCGTTCATCGGCGGATTCTCTAAAGTGATGATGAACGGAGTGACCAAGGACGCGATGACGGGAACCATTCCGGAAGTGTTGTTCGCGGCCTTTCAGATGACGTTCGCGATCATCACCCCAGCGTTGATGATCGGTGCGTTTTGTGAACGGATGAAGTTCTCTGCAATCTTGATCTTTTCAACCGTTTGGCTGCTGGTCGTCTACGTGCCGATTTGCCACATGACCTGGGGCGGCGAAGGTGGGCTGTATGCGGATTGGGGCGTGATGGATTTTGCCGGCGGTATCGTGGTTCACGTCACTGCCGGTTTTGCCGCATTGGTCGCTTGTGTCATGGTTGGTCCCCGGGCAGGTTTCCCAAAGCAACTCGATCCGCCTCACAACATGACGATGACCGTTACCGGTACCGCCATGCTGTGGGTCGGTTGGTTTGGTTTCAATGCCGGCAGTGCTCTGGCAGCCGATGGCTCTGCTGCCATGGCTCTGTTTGTGACTCATATATCGGCGTCGGTTGCAACGTTGGTTTGGATGTTCATCGAGTGGTACAAGCTGGGCCGACCGAGTGTGCTGGGAGCGGCGACCGGGTCGATTGCTGGGCTTGCAGCGATCACACCAGCCTCCGGCTTCGTTGGGCCGATGGGAGCCCTGGCGATCGGTGCGTGTTCGGCGGTTCTGTGCTACATCTTCGCCACCATGATCAAGCAGAAGGTTGGCTACGACGACTCGTTGGACGTCTTTGGAGTCCACGGGGTCGGTGGCTTTTTGGGTACGATTTTGTGCGGAGTTTTTGCTTCCTCGAAATTTGGTGGAGTTCAGCCGAGCGATTCCTACGACATTGCCGGGCAAGTCACGACTCAAGCAATGGCTGCTGTTTCGTGTGCGGTTTACACCATCATCGTGACGTACGTGATTTTGAAAGTCATTCAAGTGACGATCGGACTCCGCGTCGATGGCAACGCCGAAACTCGAGGCTTGGACTTGGCCGAACACGAGGAACGTGGGTACATCCTGCACTAGCAGGAATCCGCTCACCGGTCACGCGAGAAGAAGTGACGATTCCGCGAACAGTTGCTCAAGCTGCGCATGATGTGCGGCATGAGCTGCGGCGGCGTCGGTGTCTCCCCAGGCTGCCATGACGTTGGCCAGCAAGATGATCGGATCAGCCCATGCTGGTGCATTGCGGTTTGCTTCGGTCAGCAAGCTCTGTGCTTCTTGGAATCGCCCTGCTTTGAAGTGGCAAATCGACATGTACAGCATCGCCGCCGTCTGCGTCTTGTTATCCAACAACGCAGCGTTGAAGTAGCTGATGGCTTGCGAAAGTAAATCCGCATCCAACAATAGCTTGCCGAGTTCTAAGCCGAGTTCAGGATGACCCTGCGTGAAGTGTTGCGTTGTCGCCTGATAGTGTTGGACAGCGTTCGCAACGTCACCAAGTTCACACCACAGCAAACCAATGGCTGCATGCGTCAACGCCGCGTGCTGCTTGGAAATGGGCTCTCTTTCGATTTGGTCGACAAGCAACCGAACGTCCGATTCCGCGAATTGTTGGAAACGGCCTGCCTGCAAGGAAGCTTCACGCAACGGATCGTCGTCGTACTCCGGGCAAATCAGTGCGGCGCGTTCGCGATGCGATGCAGCCAGTTTGGCATCCTGATCCACCAAACTGATTGCAAAATGAGTTGCCGGGCAATCGTTCCACTCGGCCAGTTCCGATAACAACTGCTCAGAGGCTCCCGTGATGTCGCCTCGGTTCATCTTCTCGTCGGCGTCGATCAAGACATGGTAGTGAGCCGTGGCGCGCTGATCACTTTGAACGAGAGCTTGAGTCTGTTCGGCAAGAAAGCGATAGCGCAGAGGCGTGAACCCGCTGCGAACAGATCGCGACACGGTGATCATTTCATAGTCAATGTTTCGCTGGAATAGTGCGGCGAAAACATCGTCTGGCGTGCTGGTCAGACGCGTTTCGGGGACAGCGACGAAATAGTCGATGTCGATATCCACCAAGCACTCATCGGGCAAATCCAAGCACGCTAACTCTTCCAAGCTGCAAATCGTGAGATCCAATCCAAGAACTCTGCCTTCGATCCACTGCTGTGTTCCGGCCGTGATTCTACGAAGGCCAAGCAGGTCTTTGGTCGTGACTCCATCGAGTTGCCTCAGTTGATCGATCGCTTCGCTTGCCGAGTGGGTGTCGATGTGAGGCGGAGCGACCCAGATCAATCGATCAATCAAACCGAGTTCTGACGCCGCAAACAAAAAGTCTTCGATCCCATAGCTGTAGCCCGCATCAGGGCAAAGGTGATGCGGCTTTGCGAGTTGCGCGATGCCCGAAGCCGAATCCGCTTGCGCGAGCCGGTCCAATCGGTCCTGCGAGATCGACTGCAGATCCAGGTGGGTGTCAAAGCAGATCAGGGTTTGGCCCCGTTTGGGTAAACTCCACCAATGGGCCAATGCCGATGCGTGTTCTTCGAAAATTTTGCATTCCATGACGCGATGGTAACCGTTTCCCCACCAGCGGACCTATGTCAATCCTCCGTTCGCAGATCGCTATCCGACTGTCTTTCAAGTTCAAACGCCACACACTGTCGTTGTGGTCAGCTAATATCAGTGTCTGCCGAAGAGGCCCTCGCCTACCAAAATCCCTCCCTCCTCCCGCCGAGTTGATAAATGCGATTCATCCAGATTGCGTTCATGCTGATCGTTCCCCTGTCTCAAGCTCACGCAGTTGAGAAAGAAACGGTCCGACTGGCCAAATTTGACATCGATGTCACTCCTCCTGTTGGTTCGATGATGGCCTATGATCGGGTCAAGCGTGTCGAGGAGTTGGGCCTTCGAGCGCGAGGCATCATCCTGCTAGGCGCGGAGCAACCGATTGTTCTTTGTGCAATCGATTGGATCGGGATTGGCAACGAAGCCCATGACGCGTTTCGCGACCGAATCGCCAAAGCAGCCGGCACTGTTCGATCGAGGGTCGCGGTACACACGCTTCATCAGCACGACGCACCTCGCTGTGACTTCACTGCCGAAAGTTTGTTGCACAACTCGGGGGCAAGCGATCTTGGATCGCTCGACGGTTCTTTCGCCCGCGAAACTTTGAATCGATTGGAAGTGGCGGTGAAAGAGTCGCTGCCGTCTGCGGTCACCGTCACGCATGCGGGCTTCGGGACGGCGATTGTGGAGGGCGTGGCCTCCAATCGACGGATTCTTGATGAGGCGGGTAAAGTTGCCATCACTCGATACACCACTTGTCGTGATCCTGAGATTCGAGCCAAGCCCGATGGAGTCATCGATCCAGAGTTGAGCTGTCTTTCGTTTTGGAATGAGAAACAAGCGGTTGCCGTGCTGACCTACTACGCTTGTCATCCGCAAAGTTACTATCGAACGGGCGTTCCCAGCCCTGACTTTCCCGGAATCGCGAGATTCATACGAGGTCAAGACGTGCCAGATGTGTTGCACGTTCACTTCAACGGCGCTGGTGGGAACATCGGTGCTGGCAAGTACAACGATGGCAACAAGGAGAACCGATTGACATTGGCGAGCCGCGTTGCCAAAGGCATGAAGCAGGCCTTTGAGTCGACCGAGACTTTTGAGTTACCACCAAGCGGCCTTGGTTGGTCGGTCGCGCCAAGATCGCTCCCGCCCGGCAAACACTTGATTCGCGAAACTCTCGAGAAGAACTTGGCGTCGACCGACTCGGCGCAGTACTGGAGCGCTCCGGTTTCGTTAGCTTGGTTGCTGCGATGTGAGAGTGGAAACAAAATTGATCTGTCTTGTTTGAAAGTCGGGGACGTTCGAGTGGTTCACATGCCTGGTGAATTGTTTGTGGAGTATCAATTGGCAGCCAAAGCGATGCGTCCAGATTTGAAGGTCGCGATGGCGGCCTATGGTGACTACGGTCCTGGTTACATCGGTACCGAAGAGGCCTACGCACAGGGCGGATACGAAACGAGTGAGCGAGCCTCCAAAGTCCACAAGAGCTGTGAGGGTGTCTTGCTGGGCGGCGTGAAAGAACTATTGGAAGTGAACGAATGAGAATCGCTGCGCAAACCCTTCTGACCGCGCTTGTCGCAAGCCTGCTTTGCACGCCCGCGCGATCGCAAGATGATTTTTCCAGTGAGCTGCCCAGGATTCCGGCAACGGATGCGAAGAACACACTCGGAGCCTTTTCTGTTGCCGCTGGATTCGAGATTCAATTGGTCGCTGCCGAACCGTTGATCAGTAGTCCTGTTGCGATCGAGTGGGACGCTGCGGGCGGCCTCTATGTCTGCGAGATGCGTGGCTATAGCGAGGATCGTGAGCTTGGTATTTCTCGGATCACGCGGTTGACGGATACCGATGGCGACGGAGAGTACGACGATTCGACGGTGTTTGCAGACTCTTTGTTGTGGCCGACTGCACTTTTTCCATTCGACGGTGGATTGTTCGTCGGGGATGCGCCGAATCTGTACTACTTCAAAGACACCAATGGTGACGGCAAGGCCGACCTGAAGAAAACCGTCTTGACTGGATTCGGCACATCGAATGTCCAGGGCTTGTTCAATTCTTTTCGCTGGGGATTGGACAGTCGTATTCATGTGGCCTGCAGTAGCGTGGGCGGCAAGGTTCGACGCTCTGATGAGCCTGAGTCAGCCGCTGTCAACGTTCGCGGTCGTGACATTGCTTTTGATCCACGCACTTTTGAATTCGAATTGACCAGTGGTGCCGCCCAGCACGGGATGTGCTTCGATGATTGGGGCCGCAAGTTTGTTTCCTCGAACAGCAACCACATTCAGCAAGTGATGTACGAAGATCGCTACATTGGGCGGAATCCGCTGCTCAGCCCGCCTTCCTCACGCTTGATGATTGCCGCTGATGGCCCGCAAGCGGAAGTCTTTCGTACCAGCCCGGTAGAACCGTGGAGAATCGTCCGGACTCGGCTCCGCGTTAGCGGGAAAGTGTCGGGGCCGGTTGAAGGCGGCGGTCGTGCGGCTGGTTATTTCACGGGAGCTACTGGTATCACGATCTATCGAGGGGATGCTTGGCCACAGCAGTGGAGCGGCACGGCCATTATCGGCGATGTTGGCAGTAACTTGATTCATCGCAAACGATTGACCAAGCGTGGCGTCGACTTCATTGCCAACCGAATCGATCCGCGAAGCGAATTTGTCACCTCCAGCGACATTTGGTTTCGTCCAGCTCAGTTCGCCAACGCGCCCGATGGTTCGCTGCACGTGATCGATGTTTGCCGCGAAGTGATCGAACATCCCAAGAGCTTGCCTCCGGAAATCAAGCAGCATCTTGATCTGACGGCGGGACGAGATCGAGGACGGATCTATCGAATCGTCCCGGATGGATTCAAGAATCGTTCCACGCCCGACATGACTGCAATGAGCACGGGCGAATTGGTGCAGATGCTTGAACACGCCAATGCGTGGCATCGGGAAACGGCCGCTCGGCTGCTGTTCACTCGGCAAGATCGGAAAGCTGTGCCACTGCTGCGCAGAATGGCGGCGCAGTCCGATTCGCCGCTCGGTCGTTTGCATGCGATCTATTCTCTAAGCGGTTTGTCAGAGTTGAATCAGGCAACCGTGCTTGCTTGTCTCGCTCATTCCCATCCACAAGTTCGACGTCACGCCGTTCGACTGAGCGAAACCTTGCCACGGTCGGAAACACTCGCCAAGGCGGTTAGCGCGCTGGCGAGTGACGACTCACTGGATGTTCGCTATCAGCTCGCGTTCACGATCGGATCGCTCCAGGCCGCAGGTCGATTGCAAGTGCTGGGCGAACTGATTCGCCAAGATGTGGATCAGGTTTGGATGCAAGCGGCTGTGCAAAGTTCACTTGCCAACGGGGCGGGGCCTCTCTTTGTCGATCTTGTCTCCGATCCAAGTTTCCGTTCCTCCCAAGCAGCGGCTTTTTTGAAAAAATTGGCATCCCAGATTGGGCAACAGAACGACGCGGTTGAAGTTGTCACCGCGGTTGAGGCACTCCCCAAGCTTCCGGTGTCGGATTCCGCTTTCGCATTGCCGATTGTGGGCGAGTTGCTGAAGTATCGACGCCGATCGGGTAGCGAGATGGCCAAGTTGGCAAAGTCTGGGGCGTTGAAGTCGGCCGATGCAGCGGTCGACAAGCTGACGCGGGCTACAATCGTGGCTGCAAGCGCCGATGCGTTGGCGCTCGCTCAACGGGTCGCAGCAGTCAAGTCTTTGGCGTTTGCGAGTTGGGAACAAGCGCATTCGACGCTGGAAGATTTGATTGACAATCGTCAACCGCATCAAGTTCAAACCAGCGCGATCGCGACGTTGGGGAAATTCAGTTCGCCGACCGTTGCCAAGCCTCTTTTGGAGTCTTGGAAAGGACTGAGTCCAGGCCTTCGCCAAGCGGCCTGTGAGGTGCTGTTTGCCAGAGACGATCGCGTCGTGGCTCTGCTGGATGCGGTGGACGCAGGAAAGGTTTCCGCTGGTGACTTACCTCGGCCGCGGTTGCTGGTCGCAAGTAAATCTAAGAACAAGTTGATTCGAGCGCGAGCCAGCATACTGCTAGAGGCTGCGGGATCCGCGAAACGCGAAGAGGTTGTCGTTGCTTATCGCGAGAGTCTGAGATTGGCGGGCGATCTCGAACGCGGACGCGGCCTTTTCAAAAAGCACTGCAGCGTCTGCCACAAAGTCGAGGGAGTTGGGCACGAGATCGGTCCCAACCTTGCCACGATCAAGACGAGGGGCGCGGAGACGATTTTGGTCAATGTGCTGGACCCCAATCGGGAGGTCAATCCTCAATTCCTGAACTATGTGTTGCTGACTGAAGATGGGCGAACCATGACGGGCATGATTTCCGCGGAAAGCGCCAGCAGTATCACGCTGCGGCGGGCCGAATCGGCAACCGATACGGTTCTGCGCGTGGAGATTGATCAATTGCAAAGCACCGGGCTGTCAATCATGCCCGAAGGAATGGAGGAAACGATCGACAAGCAGGCGATGGCGGACATCATTCGCTACCTGATGAGCGTGAAGTAGGACTGTCTCTAAGGAAAGGAGATCGATTCGGCACCAATCACTCTTGATGACAATGCCGCAATGCGCGATCACATCGTTCTTTTCCTCGACGGGCAACGACACCAAATCGGTACAGACGATGCTTTCTTGACACTGGCCGAATTCCTTCGCGACCGGCAAAGGCTGGTCGGAACAAAGCTGGGGAGGCGAACTTGAGATGCCTGACGCAGTTGGCAAAGGCGGGGGATTCTGCTTGAAGTCGAGATTGGTTCTCCTTGAAGTGGTTGGGCGAATGCCCCAGAATGGCGCTCGGTACATCACCCGTCCTGGCCCAAATCCATATTTCGAATCCAAACGCGAA
Source organism: Rubripirellula sp. (assembly GCA_045110715.1). Taxonomy (GTDB): domain Bacteria; phylum Planctomycetota; class Planctomycetia; order Pirellulales; family Pirellulaceae; genus Rubripirellula. The sequence goes on along the minus strand of JBGCGI010000167.1, from coordinate 1,584 downwards.
GCCGCTCAGAGCGTTCGTAAGGATCCAAAGAGCCAAGCATGTTCTGGACTCGCAAAGCCACTGCTCCTCTGCCAACGCGGCAACGCGTGGACATCGAGTTGTTGTTGCGGCGAAACATCGAGGCTGCTGGGTGTGATCGAGTTGCCAAGGCCCCGATCGCCATCGACCTGAGTGAATTGAACCTTGATCAGAGTCGTCCGGAAGCTTTGCTGAGTTCGGCGAGTCGTGCCGTTCAAAGCCGCATGCCGCAGGTGCCGTCGAGCCAGTCTCAAGAGGGAGACGACATTCAGATCTCGGTTGTCGATTCGGAAACACTGGCCCATCCGTCAACCTATTCGCCCGCCTCCGGAAGTGCGGTTGCGAAGATTGCGATCAGCGATGAGACGATTCGGGATCCACTGCGAACGGTGATGGAGTTGGCTTACCAACACTCCAATCATTTTTGGCATTCCATCCCCAACCCCACGGCATTGGATGTTGATCCCAGAAACACCAATCTGCTGCCGGTCTGTTGTGGGTTGGGCGTCTTGGCCAGTGAAGCATCGCTGTACGACCAGCAATGGACACAAGCGGGTTGGACTGGCTGGTCACTTTCGCGGTCGGGGTACTATTCGGCTATCGAAATTGGGTATGCGTTGGAGTTGCTGAGAAGAACTCGCGGTGAATCGAATCCGGCCTGGATGAGTTCTTTAAGGTTGGATTCCAAAGTCACCGCAGAGAAGGCTCGCGTCTACTTTGAAACACACGAGAAAGCGGGCGGACGGTTGCTGTTTGATGCCACGAGCATTCCGGGCACGGCTCGAGATATGACCGAACTGGCCAAGTGGCTGCAGGGAGATGACTTGGCCTTCGCTTTTGCAGCTGGGTTGGCTCTTGAACAAATGAAGGACCTATCGCCTTTGGTTTCCGAAGCTGCCATCAAGGCAACGCACAGCAAGGATCCCGCGCTGGTTCCGCTGGCCACTCGGTTGCTGGGACGTGCCCGCAGTGGAGGTGCCGATTCAGAATCTCGTGTGCGTCAGTTGGTTTCGAATTCGTCGCCTTACACTTCACTGGCAGCCATCGAGTCCGCCAGCGCACTGGGCATGCCGATGGCTGTCTTTGGCAAACGGATCGGCAAGCTGTTGGATCAGTTTGCGGAGGACTCGTTCAGTTTGCTCGAGATCATCGGCCAGCAAGGGAAATCGTTTGGTTTCCTGGCCCCGAAGATATGCGAGCATATCGCCAGAGCGATTGTCTCGATCGACGAAGATCTCACACAGGCTCTGGTGGATTGCCTCCGGAAAATTTCGGATGATCCCAGAAAAATGATCGAAAACAGAATCAAGTCGATCGAAGTCCGCACCGAAGCGCTGCAGCGATTGTAGAACAATTGTCCCAATTGTTTCTGGCTCGCAGAGCGAGCCATCCGCGTAAACAATTGGGACAATTGTTCTACTCAGTTTTGCTTGCGATCCTTGGTAGGACCGGGATTGGTGTGTTTACCTGGTGGCGGAGATCTCAGCCGGGGTAGCAGCGATTGTAGAACAATTGTCCCAATTGTTTCTGGCTCGCAGAGCGAGCCATCCGCGTAAACAATTGGGA
>JBGCGI010000166.1:0-11226 GCA_045110715.1 Rubripirellula sp. | reverse complement strand
TCCACGCCGGAACGCATCAAGCCCGGGGCCGCGTTTATCGAATTGCTTTCGCTCCAAACTTGACTCACCGCACACGCACGTCACCCGCTGCAAAATACGACCAGCCCTATCCCCAATGGACGCCTCGCGAATTGGCAGACGACCTAACGCACAACGCGCTGCCCGCACGGCGGACCAACGCGCAAGTCGAATTGGTTCGTCGTGCGGATCGTTCCGCCGAGTTTCTGATCGAAGAACTCCAGCGACGAAAGGCTGATCGCGATGCGGTGTCTTGGGTGCTCTGGACAATCGCTCAGCTATCTGGGGACATTGAGGCTGCCAATCGAACGTTGGCTGAATATGCCGGTGAACGTAGCGGTCGTCTAGCCGATCGGGTTCAGGCAATCAGGACGCTCGGATATCGAGCTTCGCAATTCAGCAAGCCATTGCCGCCGGTCGTTCGATCCAGTCTCAAGGACGAAGAGCCCCGTGTTCGGTTCGCGGCCATTGAATCGATCCACGAAAGCATGGCAAAGGACTTCGTTCCTGATCTTTGGCAATTGATTGCGGTGGAAACAGACCGCAATTGTTTCTATAGCGCGCGGATTGCATTGGGAGAACTGGAATCGACTGATCAACTGCGACAAATGCTGGGCACAGGGTCAATTGGCCAACGAAAAGCCGCCTTGCTGACACTATTGGAAAAGGCGGCTTTGACCGGTGACGAAGTGCTGCCGCTTAGGCTGGACCAAGATCCCAAGATCGCCGGAATCGCATCCTCCTTTGTTGAGAAAGTCGGCACAAGCGATTCGCCCGTGCTGCAAATCACAATCGACAAAGAAGTTGCCCGGCGGGGCATCGAGATTGCGATCAACGTTGGGAAGATTCCCGATGGTCTCCATGTTCGATACACACTCGACGGCGCCGAGCCAACAGATACGACGGGTACAAAGTACGTCGGCCCGTTTCGCGTCAAGCACGACGCCGTTATCGCGGCCTCGTTGTTTGAGGGGCGTCAGCGAATGGGACCTGTCATTCGTAAGGCGTACACCGTTTCAACAGGAGACGAACACGATGCAGACAAAGATGTCTTCCCCGTTGAAGTCCATGACATTCACGTGAAATCGGGCGATCCCTATCAGGTGTCATTGATTCGTCGATCAGGCAGAGCGTACTCCAACCGAAACTACACCTGGAAACGGTTGCCCGATGAAATCGTTGGCCACACATTCATTCAGCCACGAAACAATGACGCTGACGTTGGATCTTCCGGACAAGAGTTTCTCTCCTTTTCGCTTCGTGAGCCCGGACTGGTTTATGTCGCTCATGATCGCCGAATCGATGAAAAACCGATCTGGTTAAAAAGCTTCCAGCGAACCGACCTCAGCATCCGCACCAGGGACACCACCTACGATCTGTTTGTGAAAGAGCATTCTCCGGGCAAGGTGACGCTTGGCGGAAACACGACCGACGGCAGCCCGGCAGCGCGATCCCATTACATTTGCATCATCAAGCCAGCTCAACTGCGGGCTCGCCAAGTCGCCACGACAATCCAAGAGTCGTTGGCCAAGTTATCCACTGCGGATTTCCGACGTGGTGCCAGACTGTTCTTTCATGAAGCAAGTTGCGTGAACTGCCACAAGATGGGCCAGCGCGGTCGGGCGCTCGCGCCAAACTTAACCAACATGGGCGCGCGAGCCGCGCCGAAGACGCTTGCCGAGTCGATCCTGAAACCAAACGCTGTGATCATGGAAGGCTTTCACTCGGTTTCGATTCTGACGGACTCAGGTCGCGTTCACAATGGATTCATCAAACAGGAAAGTGGCCTGAGTGTCGAACTTGTCCAAGCGGATGGCAAAATCATCTCTGTCTCACGTGATGCGATCGCGGAGCGAAAGCGTCAGCAGGTATCTGTCATGCCGGATGGATTGGCAAAGACACTTAGCCCTCAACAGGTAGCGGATCTGATTCGCTTTATCGTTGACGCTGGAGAGAATCCGGGTCTGTTGGCAAGTAAACCGCAAGTCGCCCAGGCCGCTATACCGGACGACAGCGTCTTGCCGCTCACAACCACCGATCCAATCACCTTTCAGGACGATGGCCGTTCACTGCGTATCCGCTGTGGCGAGCGAGACGTGGCGACCTACTACTACAAACACAACAAAATCAAGCGTCCATTTTTTGCGCACGTGAAAGCTCCCAGCGGTATCGAGGTCACGCGGAACTTTCCACCCAGCAAGGGTGACAGAAAAGATCACGCAGACATGCATCCTGGGATCTGGATGGCGTTTGGTGATATGGGTGGCGAAGATTTTTGGCGTAATCGAGGTCACGTTGTCCACGATCGGTTCATCCAGCAACCTGCAAGTGGCGCGGGCCGCGGTTCCTTTACCCAGCGGAAGGTTTACCAGCGAACGGACGGAAGCGTCGTTTGTCACGAGGACTTTCGCTGCACGATTCGAGTTGTAGAAGATGGCTATCTGATTCAGTTGGATGCAACCTTCTCAGGCGCGGGCGGCCGCGAGTTCTACTTCGGCGACCAGGAAGAAATGGGGCTTGGGATTCGAGTTGCCACGCCGATCACTGAAGTCAACGGTGGCGCAATCACCGACGCTGCAGGTCGCAATGGAGCGAAGACAATCTGGAGCCAATCGTCTGCATGGTGTGATTACAGCGGAACGATCGATGGCCAGGAACTTGGCATGACGATCCTTTGTCATCCTGATAATTTCCGCCCCAGTTGGATGCATGCGAGGAACTACGGTTTGATCGCCGCGAACCCGTTTGGTCGCAAAGCGATGCGGAAAGGTACCACCAGCAAGGTCGTGGTCAAGCAGGATGAAACGTTACGACTGCGTTATGCCATTCTCGTTCATGACAAGAAGGAGGATGCAGGCGAGACTCTGATGGAGTACATGAAGTTGGTTGGGGAAGATTGATTGCAGCCCCGCGGCGCTGAAGCTACCGTCGTCAGACTGTGGACCTGTTAGCGGCGGTAAGAATCAAGTAAGTTTTCTGGGGCAGGCCCTTCAACTTGTCTCCTCCCAACAGCCGGACATGTTGATCAGGAACGATGCTCGTCGCATTGGTCGGAAACGTTGACTTTGATTGCGCTGACGTGGCGAACCCGGAGCCATCCGTAGATCTCGTCACCCTCGGTGAAGCGATGCCAAAGTTCGAGTCGGAAGACGAAAAACGAGCTTTGGTGGTCAAGTCGCGTTGTTTGCTGGGTTGGCCATCGATCAGTGTGACGAATCGTTGGATGCATCTGAGCCCATCGTCAAGCGGCACTGGTTTTTCGCCCGCGTGAGGCTGGCCAGCGACTGCTACACTGGATTGAATGAGTGACGTCACCAAAATCCTAACGGCCATCGCAGGTGGCGATCAGAACGCAACAGACAAACTACTTCCGTTCGTCTATCAAGAACTGCGGAAGCTAGCCGCAGCGAAGTTGTCCAAGGAGAAGCCCGGCCAGACGCTGCAGTCGACGATGCTGGTGCCTGAGGCGTATGTGCGACTGGTCGATGTTGATCAGCCGCAGCGTTGGAATGGTCAAGGCCACTTCTTTGGAGCCGCTGCCGAGGCGATGCGACGAATTCTGGTTGAGAAAGCTCGACAAAAGCAAAGTCAAAAGCGTGGCGGCCATATGCAGCGAGTCGACCTGGATGTTGCCAGCCCCGCGATTGAGTCCCCTGTGGAGGATCTGCTGGCTTTGGATGAAGCCTTGACCCGGTTTGAACAACAGTGGCCCGACAAAGCGAAACTGGTGAAACTGAAATACTTTGCAGGCCTGTCGATTCCCGAGGCGTCGAAGGCATTGGGAGTCTCAACGGCGACCGCTGAGCGATACTGGAAATTCGCCCGAGCATGGTTGCATTCGCAACTACAGTAGCGAATAGTAGCTCGCCTCTCCGAGGCGACGAGCATACTTTACACTCTCGGCTCGGAGAGCCGAGCTACTTACTTAGCTACTCTTGAGCCGAATCGATGGACGTCGCGTGGAACTTTTTCGATCGTGATGCGGAGTCGCTTGTCACGAAGCGAAACATGCCGCATATCGATATGCCGGGCCATTTGACGTTCGTCACGTTTCGATTGGCAGATTCGATGCCGCGTGAAGTGGTTGAGCGATGGCATCACGAAATCGAACTGTGGTTACAGGAACACCACCTCGGTGGCAGAACGATCGACGATGTTCTCGGCGCAGATGATGTCGAGGACCTGCTCAAGAACGAATTGCGACGGTTCAAGAACCGGAAATGGCACGGGCATCTTGACGATTGCCACGGAGCCTGCGTTCTTCGATCAAAGCAAACGAGAACGCTGGTTGAAGAAAGTCTTCTGTACTTTGAAAGCGAACGATACGATCTGGAGCGATTCGTGATCATGCCAAATCATGTGCATCTGTTGATTCAAATGCGGCAGGGTTTTCTGCTCCGCAAGCAGATGACGGAAATCATGCGTTATAGCGGGCAACGGGTGAATTCTCTTGTGAAGCAACAGGGAACGTTCTGGCAAAGTGAACCGTTCGATCATGTCCTCCGAAGCGAAGCACAGCTGGAGTACCTGCAACGGTATATCTCCGAAAACCCGCAGAAGGCCGGTTTGTCAGAGGGTGAGTACACCCTGTGGATTAGGCCAAAGTAGCTCGCCTCTCCGAGGCGAGTTTCATTGCAATTCAAGGCTCGGAGAGCCGAGCTACTTAAAGTTTCAAAATACTGTGATGGGATGATTCGCTGTTTCTCGCACTGATCTTCACCCCGACGTAATTCTGGGCCCCGAAATGTTTCAATTCCGTCAATCAGGCGACCGGAAGACCGAATGTCTGTAGCTCGCCTCTCCGAGGCGAGGGAAGCGCATCTCACGGCTCGGAGAGCCGAGCTACTTTCGAGGCCGGTTATCATTCTGCCATCAGCGACGTCACCCGAATCCTGTCAGCGATCGAACGCGGGAATCGCGCTAAAGGAACTGCTCAGAGTGTTTGGCTTGTTTGAATGCCGAGCGTTTTCGGCAGCGGAGCCGGGTCGAGCGATGCGACATCACAATTTTGCTGGTGTGCTTCTGCTGCGGCCAGGCCCGCGATCTGGCCAGTCGTCATCCAGACAGGCTCCATACGCAGCACCGACATTGCCACGTGGGTGCATGACATTGCCACTGGCACAAGCAAGTTGTCGATCAATTTTGGCAGCAACGCGCCATACGGTATCTGTCCGGGCTGAGCCGGCCCGTCTGCCTTCTTCGGGTACCACAGCACGCCCTCCATATAGCCCTCCACCAGAAATCGACGATCATGGCAGGGATGCACATCGAAAGAGTGCTCGCCCATCGCGACAGCTCCTTCAACAATTGGCGTTTTTCCGGTCTTTGGATCGGGAGTGAAATTGTGCTGCGTGATGATGGCTCGGCCTTCAATGCGGCGTCCCTGTCGCACATAGAGCTGCCACGGCCAATGTCCATTGTCGACAAACTCTTCGTCGTGCAGTCCGATTCCCAGCATGTAGTTGCGGACACCTTTGGGAACCGAGTCATCGTGTTGCAGAAACCAGATCAGGCTGGCGATGTGATCGCGATGAAAGTCATCCAGCCTTTGACGATGTTGCCGATCGGCCTCCGGATATGCCCAGTTGATGCCGGGGCAATTCGTACTGGTCAGCCCCGTGATGCTGCCGTTCATTTGATACTTACTGCGAGGCAACTCGGTTCCGCGCCCCCAGCGTTTGATACGACCACTACGAAAATCTTCTCGAAGCGGCAGCAGATCGGTCAAATGTTGTTCATACGTATCCGGCTTTTCGATTGGGATCAGATGCTCCGGTTTGTTTGTGAAGATTGACCGGGTGCAGAACGCCTGGATGGCGAGAGACGGTTCGCCTGTATCGGGCGTCATGATCTGCTGACCCGTTCGCCAGTTCATGTAGTGAATCCCAGCCTTTGACTCGCCGTATTCGTCGCGACCTTCGCGACCAACTCGGTATTTCACGTTGGCTTTTGCCGCTAGGTCACCTTCGTAAGTGCCGTCAATGAACGTGCGGGCCTTCACCACGATCGCAGCGCCCTGCTGGTCAAGCGTCACGGACTGAATACGGCGCTCGTCTGTCTTGCATTCGTCTAGCCAGCAATCTGGCAGCCAGGTGATGCGTTCCTCACGTTCGATCATCGCCCGAAAGACTGCCTCTGCCACTGACGGTTCATAGAACCAGCCGTCGCGCGTGAGACGAAGCTGTTTTTCGTTCTTCCCCAGAATCCGCGAATACTGTTCACGAACGCCTTGGATGAATTCCAGCACAAGCCCACCGAACAAATGCCGACGAACCGCATCGGTCGTGCAGAGACCACTTGCCGCCATTCCGCCGGGATTGCGTTTGGGGCACGCCAATACCACACGCTCGCCGCGGCGCGCGGCTTCCACAGCTGCTGCGATGCCCCCAGGAGTGCTGCCGTAGACAAACGTGTCGGCACTCCGTTCGTTCTCTGGCGTCGACTCCATCGCCGCAGCGGTTCCGCCACTCAGCATGCTGGCTGCGATTGAACCGGAGGCCGTGGTTGCCAAGAATTGTCGTCGATCCATCGTTTCACTCGTTTCTGTATTCTCGCGAGTCGGGAGGAATTGCATCACGCAACATGACTAGGTTTACCTCCAACGCGATTCGGGACGAAAGCCCAGCAATTCACGAGCTTTGTCGATCGAATAGAACGTTTCAAACTCTTCCAGGTCACGTGTTTGACGCACGTCGGAGTAGAATTCACTGATCACGTCGACGCTGGGCAAGCCCACAGACGTATCCGCGTTCGCGACGTTGAACACCTGATACCCAAGTCCATCTGTTGCAAGCGCGCAATCAACAAAGTGGCTAAGGTCTCGTGTGTCGATGTAGGCAAAGATGTTTCTTCGACGGCATTCGGCGTTGCTTTTCCACTGGTCGGCGAGCACGTCGTACTCATGGGGCTCGATGACGTTGTTGATCCGCAACGCGTAAATGTCGACGCCCGACCGTGCGTGAAAGCTCTTGCCGCAGACTTCATTGCAGACTTTCGACATCGCGTAGGCATCATGAGGAATCGTTGGATGTTGTTCATCCACCGGGATGTACTCCGGCTTCACCTCACCGTCAGCGAAGCAAACGCCATAGGTTGTTTCCGAAGACGCAATTAGGATTTTGGGAACACCAAGTTTTACAGCTGCCTCCAACACGTTGTAGGTTGACGCCGTGTTAATGCGAAAGCATTCCGGATCCGGTCGCAGCTGGATCCGAGGAACGGCAGCGAAGTGAACAACTGCGTCGAATGCGGGTACGCCGTGTCCGCTATCCAGATCATCGAATCCCACGATGCCCGTGAGGGCAGAGAAAACCTGTCCAGCGTCGGTCAAATCTGCGGTCATGTCATAGGCACCGTCAATGCCCGAAGGAACCAGATCGAGGTTGAGTACCCGATGGCCCTGCGATACCAGGTGAGTCACAACATGACGCCCAGCCTTTCCGGAGCCGCCTGTGAACAAAATGCGCATTTCAATTTCCAATATGAGGTGACCGTGCTACGGAACGGCAACGACCAGTCGGCGGTAACGTGTTAGTGCTGGAATACCGTCGTCGGGCGCGACGATGTCGATCTGCCCTTCGTAGCCTCCAGCCTCCGGATAAAGATGCCACTGATAGGATAGCGAGTCGCCATCGATGTCCGAGCTGCCAGGGAGTTGATTTCAATGGGGCTGAGTATGAATTGCTGGTGCATCGTGATGTCTCTCTTGCCTGTAGCGGAACTCGTCAAGACTTTCGGCCTGAATCGCCTTCTCCGCGCACAGCCGAAACTCTTGGCGAGTTCCGCTACTCAGAATGAGCCAAACGCGAATCAAGGCTCGACCGTGACGATGACTCGCTTGTATCGAGTCAACGGTGGAGCTCCCTTGTCGGTCACCTTCAAAAGGAAGTGCATCGTCTCGATCTTGGAGACCTCCGGAGCAACGCGATTCACTTGATAGACGTTCTCGGGGAAGTTCCTGAAATCAACTTTGATCGGAGACGAACCTGCTTCTGGGTACTGCATCCATGTGTAGCTCAAGCTGTCGCCGTCAGGGTCAGTCGTTCCTCCCGCGTCTAAGTGGAACTCCTCGCCCGACTTCACTGTGAACTTTTCCGGATGAGCAAGGGCTGGGACCGGAGGATGATTTGCTTTTTCGTAAGGTGCCAAGCACCAATCCATGCGAGCAGCGAAATCCCTCTGAAAATCATCGCGCCAACGCCAAAGTGTTACGCGGTTGTTGGTGTGCGTTTTTTCGTCGGGACGCTCGGATCGACCAAAGTCCCTGAAGACACGTGGCTGATAGGTATCGATTGCGTTCGTCCAAATCGGGCGTGTCTCAGCAAGGATCGGTACTCCGCCCTGGACCTCGCGACCAACTTGGATCTCTTCGTCCGTTGGTTGGGAAAGTTCGTAACGCCCTCCCCATCCGCCCCAGTCGGGCCGCGCGGGAACATTCAGCCCGTTGGGAATGAGCCCCAAGAAGGCCGGCGTGTCTCCTTCCAATCCCCAAGCCACGTCGGGGTATTCGGCACCGAGTGGGCCGTGCGACTGTTGGATGTTGTCAGCCAGCCATCGGTTGCTAATGGTCGTGTTGTCGATTCCTTCCACCACCTGGTTGATCGCGCCCCATGTCGATCGCTCGTAGCGACCGGGGCTGACGATGTAGGACAGGTTGGGGAATTCGTTTCGTAGCCAGATGCCTGAATCGTCCTGATCTGAAATGGTGTAGACGCGCAGTTTCTTGACGAGTCGTGTCGTCTCTTCGGCGTCTCGCGTTTTGCGAATTCGGTACAAAGCTTGCGCCAGCGTGTTGGGGCCACCCCAGACGGATACCCACAGCGGTCGCTCGTCGTCTGCATCGAGCAGTTCGATGATCTGGTTTGAACCGGGCGAGTCTTTGTCGTCACCAACGCCCAACATCCCATAGAGAGGAACGCCTTGAGTAACGCGACCTTGTAGTGATTTCGCCGTTGGAAATCCCGGCTCATGCAGCAGGAGATTCGACTGGATTTTGCCGTACGCTTCGATCACTTTGCGTATGGATTCCGGCGCTATCCGTGTTTTTTGATGCACCGAAGTCGTTGCAACGATCGCTTCAATATCGATCGAATTGGCATACAGAAGCAGACGCACAAGCGATTGAGTGTCATCGGGATCTGCTTCGATATCCGTCAGCACGACCATGCGCTCACGCGAGAAGGCAACGTCTCTTTCCTCGCCGCAAACGGGCAGTGCCAAAGGCAAAGACAGAAGAATCAGCAGAGTCACAGATGGTGTTTTCATAGTTGTGTTGCCTAAGTGCTTTCCAACAGTTTCTCCAATGAGCCCTAGCAACGGACTCGTTGGGTGTGGAGATTCCGACGACGGACCAACGGTCGCTTCATGACGCATTCGCGGACATCTATTTGACCTCAACCACAATGCGTTGGCACCGAGTCAGTGGAGGTGAGCCTGCGTCCGTGACTTCACAGATGACATGGCCAAAATTTCTGATTTCCACTCATCTCCAGAGCGGACTAACCGAACACGTGAATCTCTTTGGAAACGAGAATCGTTGAACGCGACCAATCGATGAAGTTCTGTTCGTCCTTGAAGAATATGTTGAGGTACTCTTTCGCCTTTTCAGTCGACCAGTCCTTTTCGATCGCTGCGACGCTATCGACCCATAGTTCCGCCATGCCATCAAACGGTTCCACCAATCCTTCGCGTGGGCCAATGACAAGGTCGCGTGCGTGGCTGTCTAAATGAAGAACTTGAACGTACTTCTTGACGCCCAGGACCGAAAACGCGTCTTCAGGTGCCGCACTCGGATGCTTCTCACTCCAATACGATTGGAATTCTTCTAGGCTAAGGTGAGGAAGGCGACGCATGAGATAGCTGATTCGGATCACGATTATTCCAATGCAGTAGAGTTGAGGAGCGATGATTCAATGTCCGGCATTGGTCTAAGATGACAAGCGAACATCTGCTGCGGAAGTGCCATCTAGTTTCAAAACGCGGATTCTTAGTTCCTGGGTGTCGGCTGTTGTGTGAATCAGAGTTGCCGATGTAGGGCTTGGTCCGCCGCCAATGAGTTGTGCGATCGGTTGGCCTTCGCGACTTGGCATCCACTGATGACGATGAGTGTGCCCTGATATCACCAGGCTGACTCCGGCGTCAATCAAGGTAGGCGACCAAAGCTCTCGGTCGCTGGTGAGGATTCTGTGCTCCAATCCTTTGACGTTCGCAACCTCCGCGTTCACCCAACTGACTTTTCGACCGGGGTGCTGAGCCGTGGTGGTGGAAGCTTGCAATGCACAGATCATCACGGCGAGAACAAGTGGAAGTCGATTCATGAGTGAAACATCCCCTGAGTCAATAGAGAGCTTTCTGTGCATAAAGATTCGTCTTGGGTTTGCGAGTCGACGCGGACGCAGCGATATGCACGGGAGGGATTTTGCGTGTGCGGCCTAGTGGCGGGATGGTAAGTTTACTTCGTTTCAACGTACTCCTGCCACTCAACGGCACCAATGTCAGGCGCACGCCCCGAAAAATTGTCGTTGAAATTCTCCAATCGGATGCCTGCGTCGATCGCAGGACTGTCTTTGGTTGGCGCAACAGGAAGCTGAAGTTGGTGTTCGTTCTTGTCGATTCGGAGCGAATACTTTAGCAGGCCCACGACTCCGTGTTGCTCATGAGTCGGAATCAGTAATCGTCCGCTGTACAGATCATAGTCGTAGTCACCTTGCGGATCTTGCGTTCGATCATTGAACGGTCCTCCTTTGGCGGATGTGTGAAAAATATTGTTGCGGCTCACGACATTCGACATGTTTCCGCCGTGGCCCATCCCAATCTGGCAGCCAAGCGTGTTGCGGGATCCGGCCGGAGATGGTGGCTGAAGCAGAGTGTTGTGAAATACATAGATTCTTCCGCCACCCATTCGATCGCTGGTCTTCAGAAAGCCGCCTCGTTTGATTTTGTCGGAGTCTGTTCCGTCGCTTTGACGTGTTTCACCAGCGACGTTGCGCCAGATGTAGAGCGGGCCAATCGATGTCGTTGCCGCAGCGACGTGGACCATTGTCTTTTCGATGTGATTGCCCCAGATGCGAACGTTGCAGTTCGCCCCTTCGGATTCGATCGCGTCATCCCAGCAATGGCTCAACCGGTTGCCATAGATGTCTGAATCGCAATTGGGAAAACCTTTGGTGCTGTAGTTTTGAGCGGCGCCAAAAATGTCGTTGAACTGGT
>JBGCGI010000165.1:0-5663 GCA_045110715.1 Rubripirellula sp. | reverse complement strand
GTAGCTTGTCTTCTTGTTGGAAAGCGCGTTGATGACTGGGGTGGGTACATCGAGGAACAGATAGGTTATCTCGTGAACGCCGATCGAATCGGTGCGGTAGCGAATGATCGCAAAAATCGCGAACAATCCGAGTGCCAAGCCCAGGTCGAGTTCAAGTTTCTTGAGTGCGAAGCAAACGAAGAAAACCATCACGTTCAGAAGTAGGAACGTGAAGATGTACCGATCGTTTTTTTGATACCTGCGGTAGCAACCAAGGACGATGGCGCACACGACGACCAGGTCGATGCAAAACCGAACCAGCAACTTAAACAGGTCATCGTCATACAGCGGGACTTCCAGAAACTCCATCGTCACTCATCAAGCATGGGTAGGCAAACAGATCAAATTCGTCGGCCGAGCGAGTTTTTTGGCAGGGCTCGCTCGGCTACTGTCGCAGAGCCGATCAGTCAGCGGGAAGTGCTTTGATGGCGGGCAGGTTCAGTAGGTAAGCGGAACGCTTGTCGGCGAACTCGCGGAGGCTTCCTTTCGCGTCATCGGTTGCCGCAAAGAAGGCTTCGTCGCTCATCAGTTTCCGAGTGTCAGCCTTGATGTCTTCGGAAATGAGCTCTCGAGCCGAGGCGACCTTTTTTCCGAGATAGTCCCAGTTCAAGTGTTCTGCCGCGATGGTTCGGACATAGCCGAGGTATCGCTGTTTCAGGTTTTCGTTGGCAAGCAACTTGCTTCGTAGCGGGAAACGGGGATCATCAAGTCCGACCAATGGGTCGAGCTCGAATCCACCTTGAGCACCGCCACCGGGGCCGCCTCGTCCACCTCGACCGCCACGTCCACCACCCGGTCCGCCGCGTTCGCCACCAGGTCCACCGGGCCCACGTCCGCCGAAGCCTCGTTCAGGTCCATTCTCGCGTGAAGGCGGCGCTGCACCAGGAGGAGGTCCATCGCCATTGGGTGGGCCGCCACCGAATCCAAACCCAAAACCTGGGCCACCGGGCCCGCCTCTTGGTCCACCGCCGGGGCCTCCGCGACCTGGCCCACCCGGTCCACCGCCGCCACGTGATCCACGGAACGCTTCATTCATGTCGTGGGGCAGCATGTGGAACACACCGTCTTTGTTTTGGTAGATGCTGTAGTCGCTCGCACGAGTCCAGTAGCCATCACTATTGACCAAGGCAACATCAACGGCGAGGAACCAGAGTGCTCCGTCGATATCAAGCATTGGCGCGAGTGCTGTCTCGAGTTGGTCAGCGGGCGTTTCATTCAGCACGCGGCAAAGCTTGACCAAATCCTTCCAGGCGTCTTCGTCTTCTTTCGACTTGATTTCGAATCGTTCGCGATAGTCTTGCAGATCCTCACCGAGGTAACGGAGTCCTCCGTCGCCGTTGGGGCTGCCGTTGACTTTCCAACGTGCGCCCTTCTTGGACTTGTAGTTGTCTTTCAAGAAGTCCTTGTTGAACTGTTGTGCGTTCGCGTAAACGCCCCAGCTTCGACCGTTGATGACGACTTTGACAAAGTTGACCATCGGTGCCGCAATTTTCTTACTCGTAATGTCGTGATAGAGGTATGAGCTCATCATGGTGGAGTCGCCGTTGCAATTGAGCAGGTTCAGCGACTTGTAACCATAAAGGCGTTGATCTTCGTCCACAAAGTCGACCGACAAGTTCAGAGAACGTTTGCTGCCAGCAGGAATCATGAAGAAGGAAGAGGCGCCGCGAAAGCTGACTCCGACTTGAGGGTACGTTTTGCCGTCCACGATCATCGTGGCAGGGATCTCGACGTCCGTTGGCTTGAAATCTGCAAGCTCTTGTTCCCACTCGTCGCTCTCGAACTCCAGGAAGATCGTCCTCAGCACGCTGGGGTCGTACAGATGTTTGTCGGTGAATGATTCGACTTGGCTCGGATCGAGCTCTGGTCCCGGTGATCCCGCTGACGCTTGGTTTCCTCGAGGCCCACCAGGTCCGCGTCTGCCTGGTCCGCCTCGGGTTCCCTTTTGACTTTTGAGCCACTCCCGCGCCTCGGCTCGCTCCTCCACATCAAGAGCTCCGCTCTTGTCTTGGTCAAACTTTTCTAGCAGTTCGATGTCTGGTGCACTCGGACCGCCAGGACCTTGGGATAGCAGTGCGTTGGCGGAGAATCCGCAGACCAGCAAGAGAACGCTAAGTCGGAGCAAACCTTTGTTGGTCAGCCGGGGAGCAGGGAAAGGCATCGAGAGTCCTTCAATGGGGAGGTCACAGACAAGGGCAGGAGCATTCTGGTCAGTTCAGGATCTTTCTGAAACGGCTGCCAGCCACGTAGGTTTAAAACAGGTCAGAACGAGGATGGTTTCGTTGAAACACGCAGAAACTTAACGGTTTCAACAACTAAATATCATTTGGTCGATTTGATGGCTCGAGCAGTGGATCAGCGGCGCGGGATGTCGTTTACATTGAATCAGCCTGCCACGAGTCGGTAAAAACAGGTCGAATACGCCGCTTGAATGCGAACTTGGTTTCGTGAATCCCTTGTCGTGTCAATTCTGATAGGATAAGACGATCGGTTTTTAGAGGTCTCAGGGATGCCTGAGACGAATGCCATTCATGGATCCGCGATGAGCACCGATTCTCCTACCAAGGGTTGGACTTTTCTGACCAATCACGCGCATGTTCTGATTGTGCTTCACGCAAACCCCGACTTGGTGCTACGTGAGGTGGCCACTCGTGTCGGGATCACGGAGCGCGCGGTACAGCGGATCGTTCAGGACCTGGAGGAAGAGGGGTTCATTCGCCGCGAGAAGATTGGGCGACGCAACGCCTATGAAGTGCTCTCCAAAAAACCGCTTCGACATCCGATCGAGTCCCACCGCAAGATTGGTGATCTGCTTAAGCTGATCACTGGTTAGCTGTTAATCTATCGAACGTTCGTTGCTGGACACGCCGCACGGCAATCGCATGAACCTTCCATCCCATTGGAGTCCCGAAGTTGAAAACCCGCTTCCAAGTGCAACTGCTTGCCGCTCTGGTTGGCTGCTTGCTGTGTTTCAGCGCCGTCACCTCGTCTGCCAGAGCAGCGACTTCCGAGCAGCCCAACATCGTACTGATCCTTGCGGACGATTGGGGCTGGGGGGATCTCAGTTGCCATGGGCACCCCTATGTGAAGACGCCCAACATCGATCGGCTGGCTCGTGAGGGCACGGACTTCCATCGCTTCACGGTTGCCAGCGGTGTGTGTTCGCCCAGCCGTACAGCGGTAATGACCGGTCACTTCCCCGCTCGATACAACATTGACGGTCACTTCGCATGGGTGCCAAGCAACGCGAAACGCAACATGCCGGATTGGTTGAGCACCGATGCGGTCACGTTGCCGAAGCTACTTCAGAAAGCAGGTTACGCGACGGCGCATTTTGGCAAGTGGCATTTGTCCAACAACATGATTCCCGATTCACCGCTGCCAAGTGAGTACGGCTACGACACCTATGGTGCTTTCAATTGTGCGGGCGAACAGATGCCTGTGCATGAAGATGCGCAGCACACGATCGCGTTCATCGAAGATTGCCATCGCGAGCAGAAACCGTTCTTCGTCAACCTCTGGATTCATGAGCCACACACGCCGTTTCACACGGTGCCAAAGTATCGTTGGCGATTTCGTGATCTCGAAGAACCCGACAACATCTATGCGTCGGTGCTTTCCCATGCCGATGATCGAATCGGTCAAGTGCTCGGTGCGCTGGATCAGTTGGGTTTGACCGAGAATACTTTGGTGGTGTTCAGTTCTGACAATGGCCCCGCTCGATCGGGGCGGTCAGCGGAGTTGACATTGCAGCACGACACGGCGACCGGGGCTGGCTACGGCATTGCCGCAGCGAAAGGTGTGACCGGCGGGCGAAAGGGTTACAAGGCCGCTTTGTTCGAAGGTGGAATTGGCGTTCCCTTCATCGCGCGCTGGCCGGGGAAGATTGCGGCCGGCAAGATCGACGACAGGGCTCTGCTGTCCGCGGTCGATTTACTGCCAACCTTTTGCGAACTCGCCAAAGCGAAGTTGCCCACAGGCTATCGACCTGACGGGGTAAGCCAAGTCGCAGCACTGATGGGAAATGGCAGCGATCGTCGAGCTCAACCTCTGTTTTGGAAAATGCAAGGCTCGTGGCCGATTCGAGATTCCAAACCCTATCACTGGGTTGCCTACGCGATCGTTGATCAGAATTGGAAGCTCGTTGCCAACAACGATCTTTCCTACTGCGAGCTCTATGACATCGTGGCCGATCCTTACGAGAAAGCCGATCTGAAAGGGCAACATGCACAGGCAGCAGAGTTGCTGGTCGCAAAGATCAAAACATGGATAACAACCCTCCCTGCGAAACCGACCGGCGATGTCTTTTCCGCCGAGCGAACCGCAGGAAAGTAAGGGGCGAGATTGCCAGGACGGCTTGTGGTGCTGTTGTTGCTATCAATGCTGGAGATTTGGCCGGGGTTGACCCAAGCCGCCTGGGCTTGCTAATCGCTCACTAACTGAAGGTCCGTTCCATTCTTGAACTCCCATTCTTCACCGTCCGTGGCGACAAGAATCACCTACTATCGTCCCCCCATCACCGTTTTGACCATCGGTGTGTTGGCGATTGCGCTCTGTGGATGCAACAATCGCGCTCACACTGACTTGTATCAGCAGCGGTTGGCGGGCGAAGTTCGTGTGTTGGAGGATCAGCTTTACGATGCCGACTACCAAAATCGAGTCCTCCAGGACAAAGTCGAGCAGCTGAAGCGAGCCAAAGAAGAGGACTGCAAACCCACGACGACCAACTTTGGCCCGTCCACGCCACCGCCTGCTCAGCCCTACCATCCACCCACCATGGTTCCCGAGCCGGTCATCAACGGCGATTTGGGGATGGAGCAGGGATTCGAATCCGAGCTTTCGCTGCCTGCCTTTGATGCAGGGATTCCAGTGGACCCGAGCACGATCGAAGGGCCTCCAATTGAGCCGATTCCGTTGCGTGATTCGAACGCCCAGCAGGAGTCGACCGACCGCTTGCTGCCTGCGCCAGGCGGGCCAGAGCCACCGAGTAAAGCGGACACCGAAATTCCTCAGGTTGAGGAGGGCCCGATTGCGCCTCCGCCGGGCAAGGAAGAAGGCGACTCGAGTCCGCCCAACCAGATCATTTTGCCAGACTCCGTACAAGCATCCGCCAACGTGCCTGAGGGTTTACGTTTGCACACCGGGCTATCCGGCGGCACATGGGCCGACAACGAAATTCAAGGCATGACGGTTGTCGTCAATGTTGTCGACAAGCTCGGCCAGACGGTCGACCTGGGCGATTTTGACATCGATGCAGAAATGTCGATCGTCGTCTTAGATCCAGAACGCGAAGGTGATTCGGCGAAGCTTGGGCGCTGGGATTTCGACAACGAAGAAGTCGCGCAGCTGATCAAGTCAACGCCCGTCAGTGGCTTCCATGTTCCCATCCAATGGGATCAGCCACCACTCGGTGAAGAAGTCATCGTGCATGTTCGACTTCGAGCCGAAGACGATGAGATGCGTTGCGATGGCGCATTGAAAGTTGCCAAGAAGACAGTCATTGCGGACTGGACTCCACGCGCTGATACGCTGCGATAGCCTGGCAGTTGCCCGGGGAAAACTGCGGATGGAAGCCGCAGTCACGTGAGCGCATAAAAAACCCGCTCGCCAAGACCAAGGTAGTC
>JBGCGI010000164.1:0-9480 GCA_045110715.1 Rubripirellula sp. | reverse complement strand
CGGCGCTATGCACCGCCTGTGGCAGTTTGTCCGATGACGGTGCGGATGGCGTCGGGAAGGGCCTGGCACTCGAGCTCGAAAACTTTCGCTGCCAGTGTTTCCGCCGTGTCTTGCTCGGTGACCTCGCAGGCCCGCTGCAGGATGATTGGTCCGTTGTCGTACTCGTTGTCAACGAAATGGACCGTGCAACCGCTGATTTTTACTTTTCGATCGACGGCTGCTTGGTGCACGCGGCCACCGTACATTCCCGGCCCACCAAAACTGGGCAGCAGCGATGGATGGATGTTGATCACTCGACCTTCAAAATCCTCCGGGATCAGGACATGTTTCAGAAATCCAGCCATCACGACCCATTCGACGCCCGCTTCCCGGCAAGGGTCGAACATCGCTTGGCAGTAATCGTCAGGATTCGGATGGTTCGATTTGAGAACCACTTTGGTGGTCAGATTGGCTTCGCGAGCGACCGTGACTCCCCGGACCTTAGAACTGCTGCTGAGGACCAACCGGATGTCGATCGGCAGGCCATGCTGTTCACGGTGCTCGATCAGATTGGCCAGTGATCGACCGCCACCACTCAGGAAGACGGCGATCGGTGTCGCTTGGGTGCTGGTATCGCTCACGCGTTCACCGCCTTGCGAAACACGAAGACCTGCATGTTCTCGATTTCCACCGGTTCCACGCCGTCGATCGGCTGCATTGTGAATTCATCGGTCTGTGTTTCACTGGTGATCATTTCACGATGCTCCTGCAGGGCAAGCAGGGTTTCTTCGTCTTCGCTGACGACGCCGACGTTGATTCGGTCGGTGTACTCACACTCGATTTCTTTCCGCTGACTTTGGATCGTCCGAATCAGGTCTTTCGCGATGCCCTCGCGTCGAAGCTCATCGGTGACTTCGGTGTTGAGAACCACGACGCAGTTGACGCCTTGCGAGGCCGCCCAGCCTTCACGGGCCTGCAAACGAACTTCGATGTCCTCGTTGTCAAGAGTCACCGCTCCGCCGGGCAGGTCCAAGGTGACCGAGCCCTCTGCTTGCAGCGACTGCAACATCGCGTTGCCATCGGCTGCGGCGAGTGCTTTCTTGACTTCAGGAACTTGTTTGCCCACTTTGGGGCCCAAGCGTTTGAAGTTTGGACAGACTTGGTATTCGACGTACTCATCGCCCTCGGTCGTGTACTCCACTGCTTTGACGTTTAGTTCTTCACGCACCAAGGCGTCGTGATTCTTCAGCCATTCGATTTGCGAATCCTCGGTCAACACGACTTCGACTCGCGAGAGCGGCAGCCGGACTTTGAGTTTCGCTTCGGCCCTGGCTGATCGTCCAAGCGACGCGATTTCTCGCAGGACCTTCATCGAATCGGACAAGTCGTTGTCGACTCGATCCGCGATTGCGGTTGGATAATCACAAAGATGTACGCTATTCAAAACGGCTTTGCCGAAAGGTTCGGTCAAACGATGCCAGAAAGTCTCCGCCAAGAACGGCACGAATGGCGCGATCAGTTTCGTGACCTCCAGCATCGTTTCGTACAGGGTCCAATAGGCGTCTTGCTTGTCCTGAGCATCCTTGTCCTTCGCCCAGAAACGGGGCCGACTGCGACGCACGTACCAATTGCTGAGCCCGTCGACGAACGAGTTGATGGCCTGGCAGGCACTGTAATTGTCCAATGCATCCATGCGCTCAACGACCGTCTCGATCGTCCGATTCAACTCCGATAGAACCCAGCGGTCGATCTCACTGCGTTCCGAGATGTCGCGGTAAGTTGGCGCCGACAGCAAGCTGGCGGGACTGAGTTGGTCATCGGCGCCGCTCGCCGTCGTCGGATCAAACCCATCCGCTTCCGCGTTGATGGTCAGAAAGCTGGCGACGTTCCAAAGTCGTAGCAGGAACTCAGGGATCGATTCCTTGATCGATTGCTCGGCGTAGATGATCGAATTCCAAGGCGCTTGGTTGGCAAAGAAATACCATCGCAACGCGTCGGCCCCGTATCGGTCAAAGATCTCTTGCGGGC
This sequence comes from Rubripirellula sp., assembly GCA_045110715.1. Lineage (GTDB taxonomy): Bacteria > Planctomycetota > Planctomycetia > Pirellulales > Pirellulaceae > Rubripirellula. The sequence continues at coordinate 7,473 of JBGCGI010000164.1, read as the reverse complement.
TACGGTAATTCCGCAGCGATTTGGACATCTTGCCGGTTTTCTTATTGAACTTTTCGTCGGGATGTTCGTTCGTTTCGGCTTCATCCAACAGAACCGTTCCCTTGTTGCCGTCATACCACTGCGACAGCATCAATCCCAGCACGATGCAGTTGCGATAGGGATGGGGATACGCCTGCTCTGCAAGTTTTTCGTTCAGCGAAGCGGCTTCGCTGGAAGCGTTTTCGAATCCTTCTTCGACCAGGGCGGCGCCTTCGCCAAACAGCATCGTGCTGATGGCAAGCTGGCTGTAGAACCAACCTCGGGTTTGATCGAGTGCCTCGCTGATGAAGTCGGCGGGGAACTGATCTTGGAAGCGATCGTCATTCTGTTGCGGCCAACCCCACTGGGCGAATGGCATCGCGCCGCTGTCGTACCAGCAGTCGATCACCTCGGTGACACGCTGCATTCGAGCGCCCTCGGCAAACGGTGAATCGTAAGTCACCGCGTCGATGTAGGGTTTGTGCACGCGCAGATCGTCGACCAGTTCGGGGTTTTCTGCTTTCGCTTTCAGCCAGACATCCGTTCCTGTGATGCCGGGTTTGGCCAGCAATTCGTCGTAGTTTCCGATCGCCTCTTTGCGGCCGGTTTCCTGGCAGACCCAGATTGGCAGCGGGGTTCCCCAATAACGCTCGCGTGAGAGCGCCCAGTCGACATTGGATTCTAGGAAGTTGCCGAAACGGCCGTCACGGATGTGCTCGGGCATCCAACCGATTTGCGAGTTGTTCTTCAACATCAAGTCGCGAAACTTGGTCGTCCGCACAAACCAACTGCGGCGTGGATATTGGATCAAGGGATCCTGATCGGCACGCCAACAGAACGGGTATTCGTGCAGATACTGCTCGAGGTGCAGCAATCGACCGGACTCGCGCAGCATTCGCGAGAGCGGTTTGTCGGCATCCTTGACCCAAGTGCCCTTCATCTCAGGGAATTCATCGGTGAACTTTCCGTCGGGGCCAACTGCGCACAACAGTTCGGGGCGGTCACCTTCGATAAATCGCTTTTGTTCAGCGACCAAAACATCGTGGTCAACCTCACCAAAGGCCGGCGCCTGATGAACCACGCCACTTCCGGACTCGGTGGTGACGAAATCGGCGGCGACGACGCGCCAGTACTTGTGTTCTTTGCCGCCCTTGAGCAAGGCGCCCTGTGGATCGCTGTTCGCTTCGCGATAGTTGGCAAACGGCGGCTCGTATCGTTGTCCGATCAACGAATCTGCCGACACGTCTTCGATCACCTTCAATTCACGCTTCAGCTTTCCCGCGATCGTTTCCACCAGCGCCTTGGCCATCACCAACTCACCACCGGTCTCGTCGTCTTGGACAACACAGTATTCGACTTTCGTCGGATGCACCGCTGCGAACATGTTGCTGGGCAGCGTCCATGGCGTGGTCGTCCAAACGACCAGCGAGCGGTTGGGGTGATCAACGAGCGGGAACAAAACGTAGACGCTGGGGTCGGCGACTTCGCGATAGCCTTGTCCGACTTCGCCAGCCGACAACGCTGTGCCCCCTTGGGCCCACCACCAAACGATCTTGTGACCTTGGTACAGCAAGCCTCGGTCGAACAGATTCTTGAGACTCCACCAAACGCTTTCCACGTAACTCTGGTGATAGGTCACATAGGCTTCTTCCAGGTCGACCCAAAACCCGAGTCGGCGGGTCAACTGTTGCCACTCTTGCATGTAACGCCAAACGCTTTGTTGGCATTTTTGGATGAACGGCTCTTCGCCGAACGCTTCGATGTCTTCTTTGCTGTGGATGCCCAGCTCTTTGCCAACTTCGACTTCAACCGGTAACCCGTGCGTGTCCCAACCCGCTTTCCGTTCACAGCGATAGCCGCGCATCGTCTTGTAGCGGGGAAACACGTCCTTGATGCTTCGGGTCAAACAATGGCCGGGATGCGGCATTCCGTTGGCCGTGGGCGGGCCTTCGTAGAACACGAAGGAGGGGCTGTCGGCCCTCCGCCGCAGCGATTCCTGATAGATGTCGTTGTCGTCCCAAAACTGCAGGATTTCCTGCTCGAGTTTAGGAAAACTAGGGCTGCCGTTCATGGCACGAAGGGAACTGACTGACGCTGACATGGGCAAATTTGGAAACGTGTTCGACCTTGAAACTGATTCTCAGGAGACGTCAACGACCGATTCGGTTCGGACGGACGCCGACAGGACGCTAATTGTACGCCGAGAATGGAAGAGCGCCCGCGCCCCGTGGTTAGCAGGAATCCGGCGGCAAATTGCGGCGCCAGTGATACGATCCGCCCCCATCTTCCGCTGATCGTTCGATTTTTGGCGAATTGGATGGATCGGGGTGGAGCATGAGATCGATGCCAAGTTTGCGATCATTGCCGATTCGATCGCGGGAAACGGATTTCCTAGGAATGCAGAGGATTCTGAAAATGAGCCGGCCCAGTCTGACTCCCGAAGAAGTCGTCTGCCAGATGTCCATTCTCGAGCTGCAAGAGTTGCTCGGTGATCTGAAAATGGACTCCTGTGGCACGGCTGCCCTGCGATTGCAACGCTTGGTTCAAGAACTGGGCGACTTTGAGCAGGCCGTCGCGATTCTCCACGGCCCGGCCGGCATGAAACCAAATCGCACCGCTGCCTAGTGCGGATTTAGACCGGAATCCCCCACGTTTCCTGAACCGCTGGTCCGATTGGTTCTTGGCTCAAACGGTGACCGCAAGCACCCGCCCCCTGACGCGAACACGGCTCATGGGTTGTGAACCACTGGTCGCAGCTTCCGGCAAACTGCTGCTTGGTGAATCGGATGCCGGGCAGCTAAACTGTGACGCATGCATTCAATAAGAGTCACTCATTCCTTTGTGTTTGCCCTGCTGTTGTCGGTCTCTGTGTGCGCGGACTCCCCGCTGCCCCAGCCCGCCAGCGTTTTTCTTTCCACGTACTGCATCGATTGCCATGACGGCGAGGATGCAGAGGCGGGAATCTCGTTGTCGGAACCTGCGGTTGACTGGCGAGACTCCGAAACAGTCAAAGCATGGGAAACCGTCCACGAAATGATTCGACGTGGCATCATGCCGCCGCCCGATGCCGATCAACCGACTCCTGCTCAGCGCGAACGGATGCTGTCTTGGGTCGACGAGCAACTGATTGCCCACGGACCAATCGGTGGCACTCCGTTTCGGCGCCTGTCGCGACGAGAGTATGTCAATTCGATTCGGGCTGTGTTTGGGATCCGAGACTTTCAAGTACCGGCTGGCTTTCCGCCCGACAATTATGTGCATGGGTTCGATAACCAGGGCGCTGGACTCGCGCTTTCCGGTTCGCACATGGAGTCGCTTGCCGAAACGGCCAACCTGATCGCGGACACGTTCTTCCCGCCTGCTGCCCCACCGCAGGAATCGAAAAAATATTCTGTCGAGCCGGAGGAAATGGTGATCAGCTATTCTTCGGCTTGCCTGATCGATGGTGCCATGCGTTTGGCATCGTCGGGTTCGAAAGTTGTCCGCAACGCAACCTGGCCAACGAAGTTTGAGGCACCTGCCTCGGGTGTCTACGAGGTCGAAGTCGTGCTGTCGACGATGAATCCGCCCGAAGGTCAAACACCCACGCTGCTGCTGTCGTCGATGACGGCCAGCGATCGTAAGAATCTAACGGACTTGGGTGAGTTCGAGATTCAGCCGGGCGAGCCGCAGACGATTCAAACCCAGGTGGAATTGAATCGCGGCGACACCTTGGTCTTTCGTTACAACAACGGCCCGTTCAACTACGACGAAAAACCTGCCACCAACGATTTTCTGTTCGACGCATTCAAAAAGGAGCCCAGACTGGCTGCCGCATGGCTGGCAGTTGGTGATCCCGCTCGGGGCGGCAATGGTTGGCTGCGATTGAAAGAGGAGCTGGCGAACCCCGAGTTGGACGTGGCCGCTGCAACCGAGGAAGCCATCAAGGATCTTGCGCTGTCGGCGTCCAAGAACAGCGTTTCGGCAGGTGAGACTCTGGTCTACAAGTACTTTGAAGAGGGCCCCAACATTGGCATTCATCATGTTGGCATTCAAGGACCGGTCAAGCCTATCCGCGATCGTGATGAGATCAAACGCGATCAACTGCAGTCAGCTTTGTTGGGTGAATTCCAAAACAAGACGGATCAAAAAAGCGTTCAAGGGTTCCTGCGAGATCTGTTGACCAAGTTGTTTCGTCGCCCGGCGACCCAAGCGGAAATCAAGAACTATGCAAACTTGGCGAGGGAGGAGGCCCAAAGCGGTGACTTCGATCAGGGTATGCATTTGGCACTACGAACGGCGCTGATGTCCCCATCGTTTCTGTTTCGATGCACCAGCGAAGGTCAGCTGACGGAAGCCGAGCTCGCCACGCGTTTGTCGTTCTTTCTGACCTCGGGGCCGCCAGATCCATCGCTGCTGAAGGTTGCGGCGAACGACCAGTTGGGAAAATCGTCAGGACTTCGCAAGCAAGCTGCAAACCTGATCAAAAAGCGTTCAAGTGATTTCGTAAAGGACTTCACGTCCCAGTGGCTCGAGCTATGGAAGCTGGATCAGCTGATGCCGGACGCGCGGTTGGTCAAACGTTTCGATGACCGGCAACGTGAAACGATGAAACGCGAGGTCGAGCAAACCTTTCAACACATTCTAAAGTCCAATCTTCCGGTAACCGATTTCATCACGCCTGATTTTCTATTCACCGATTCGATAGTCGGTTGGGAAATCTATCAAATCGACCAGTTCAAGCCAGTCAAAAAGAAATCGCGGGCTGCCCCTAACAAAGGAATCGTCAAGGTTCAGATTCCTCGCGATGGAAGACACGGCGGTCTACTGGGAATGAGCGCTGTGATGATGGCGACCGCCAATGGAGTGGACACGCAACCCGTTTTGCGTGGAGTGTGGCTGCTTGAGAATGTGCTTGGAGATCCGCCGCCCGATCCGCCCGATGCCGTGCCGGCGTTGACGCCCGATACGACCAACGCAAGCACGCCGAAGGAAAAACTGGCGGCCCACATGTCTGATTCGAATTGCGCGACGTGCCACCGGGAAATTGACCCGCTGGGATTCGCACTCGAGAACTTCGATCCCGTCGGTCGCTGGCGAGAGCACTATCCGATTTACACCGAAAATGAAAAAGGAAATGCGACGGTCGCGAACGGGCATCGCATCGATGCCACCGGAATCATGCCCGACGGAAGTGAGTTCACCGACGTGACGGACTTGAAGAAGTGGCTGACCGCTCATCCGGAGTTGTTCGCTCGTTGTCTGTCCGAGAAACTGCTGACCTACGCCACGGGACGCTCCTTGAGTTACCGCGAACGCCAAGTCGTCGCCCGTATCGTCGAGGAGCAAAAAGCAAAGAATGAATTGCGTTTTCAAAGCCTCTTGTTAGCTCTGATTGATTGCGAAGTCTTCCGTGCCAAGTGACCTGTACTGCGGAATCGATTTTGGCGGGACATCCGTCCGGGCTGCGATCGCCGATGTCAATGGTTTGATCTTGGGCCAGCGGGCGACGCCAACGGACGCGGATCGCGGGCCAGAGGCAGTCATCGAAACGATCAACACCTGCGTTGCCGATTTGATGAGGTCGTTCTCGGTGACCGAGCTGCAGGGAATCGGAATCGGGGTTCCCGGCTTGGTCGACGTCAAATCCGGAGTCACCAAGTTTCTGCCAAACTTGGCGACTCAATGGCGGGATGTTCCGATCGCTCAAAGGTTGCGAGAGCGATTCTCCTGCCGGGTGAACATCTTGAATGACGCACGTACCGCAACTCTCGGAGAATTGCGTTTTGGTCACGGCAAGGGGCGAGCAGGGCTCACCATGGCGTTCTTTTCGATCGGGACTGGCATTGGCGGCGGCGTTGTGATCGACGGAAGCCTGCGGCTCGGTCCGTTGGGAGCTGCTGGCGAACTCGGGCATCAGACGATCGTCGCCGATGGACCGAAGTGTGGCTGCGGCAATCATGGTTGCCTGGAAACCTTGGCAAGTGGGCCCGCGATCGCAGCCGAGGGGCTGCGTCTGATGCGAGCAGGGAAGGCACCGAACCTGGCCGAACAGGTCGCAGGCGATGAGTCAAAAGTCACGCCGCAGACCATGTGCACTGCTGCTGAGTTTGATCCCGCGATTCAAGATGCACTGGTCGTCGCGGCGAGACACATTGGTGTGGGCGCCGCGAACGTGGTTGCGATTCTTCATCCTGATTTGGTGGTGATCGGAGGCGGAGTTTCCGAAATCGGAAACCTGCTGACCGATGAAGTGCGAACCGTGATTCGGCAACGCGTCGGCATGTTTCCCACCAATGATGTTCGCGTTGAACGTTCCAAGTTGGGAGACCAAGCCGGACTTATCGGAGCGGTCGCGCTGGCGACGAAAGCGAACTTGTGATTCGCGGCAATGGAATTCTTGGCAGGATGAAGAGATTCGCCTGCCTGTTTCGTCCTTGTCTAGTCAAGCCTGCTTTGGCTTGCCTGTTTTGAACGCCTGGACGAGACGGAATTTCAGGTCCCTGGAAGCCGACTACCAACGCAGGCCAAACTTCTCACCACCAGTGTCGGTATTGTTTCCACCTTTGAGTGGTCCATCGTGCATCGGTTTGACATCGGGTTCGCGTACGGGCTCTGGCGTGTCGTCTTCCGAGGCGGATCCGGATTCTTGTACGGCTGATTGCTGCGCGGCCTTGATCGAGAGGGCGACTTTCTGCGAATCACGATCGAAGGAGAGGATTTTGACCTCCACTTCTTGGCCCTCGCTGACGAAGGTTTCCACTTTCGAGACGCGATGATTTGCCAGTTCACTGATGTGGACCAACCCCTCAACGCCGGCGGTTAGTCTGACGAAGCAGCCGAAAGCTGCGATCCGCGTGACGGTTCCTTTGTGGACGCTCCCGACATCGAATTCGGCTTCGGCAGTGTCCCAAGGGTTTTCCAACAGGTCGCGATAAGACAGGCCAATCTTGGCGGTCTCTTTATCGAACGTGTCGATTTGGACACGGACTTTCTGGCCGACTTCCAAGACTTCGCTGGGATGCTTCACTCGATCCCAACTGAGTTTGCTGCTTTTGATCATGCCGCGCACGCCACCGAGATCCACGAAGGCACCAAAGTCCTTGATGCTTCGCACGATACCGTCCATCTCTTGCCCCGCTTCGATCTGCTCGAGTTGCTCCTTGCGTTTCTCTTCACGCTCACGCTCCAAGATTGCACGGCGGCTGAGGACAAGGTTGCCACGACGCATGTTGGCTTCGGTGACAACGCAGCGGAATCTTTGGTCGACAAACTCGCTGGTGTCTTCGACTCGGTATTCGCTGATTTGGCTAATCGGAATGAAGCCTTTCACGCCGCCGACTTTGCACTCCAATCCACCGGCGTTGTTGCCGGTGACGGTGGCTTCGACGACGGAGCCTTCTTCGAGGTCTTCCCAGTCAGTGACCTCGACGGTCCCGCCTGGCAGACTGAGAATGTAGAGTCCGTCTTCGCGGT
>JBGCGI010000163.1:0-11746 GCA_045110715.1 Rubripirellula sp. | reverse complement strand
CCAAACAAGTGGCCGCCTTCGCTACTTGTTTCGCAACGATGCTGCTGCCGTTTTCGATTTCCCTGAACAACCACCTGCCCGCTGCAACAGCAACCGCAGTCGTGATGTGGATCTACCTCTACGCGTGCGAGCGACTGGACTCCAGCGTCGATGATAACGCGACGCCTGTCGGCGGGTGGGTTTGGGTGATCGCAGGTCTCGCCGCCGGTTTCGCTGCGGCCAACGAACTGCCCGCGCTGTCGATGACCGCTTGCTGGTTCCTGTTATGCGCCGTCCTGGATCGGTCTTCCATCTTGCCGTTCCTGGGCGGTGTCGCGATTGTGGCGGTCGGCTTCTTCGGAACCAACTGGCTCGCCCATCAGAGCTTGCGACCTCCCTACGCGCATCGCGGCAACGGCCCGCTGATCAGTCACTTGGAAACGTCGGAGCAGAATCTGACTCCGGAGCTCGGGGCCCTGATCCGTAAAGACTTGGTTGCGAAATCTCTGGTCTCCGCTGAAACCAAACTCGCGGCCTTCGAGTCGCAAGACGCCAATCGCTGGTCCATCCGTGTCGGAGAACAGCGCTTTGCACTCTGCAAAGTGGGGTCGAAATGGGAATTGCGAGAATGGGATGATTGGTATGACTACCCAGGCTCCTATTGGCAGGACGGATCTCGCGTGGGAGTCGACAAGGGAGAACCTTCCCGGCTTACCTATCTGTTCCAGATGACCGTTGGTCACTACGGGATATTCTCCATCACGCCGTTCTGGTTGCTAGTTCCACTGGCGCTGATCAACGGATTGAGCTTTGGTCCTAACGATTTTCGGCGTCTCGCTGTCGCGGTGTTGCTAGCTACAGGAGTTTGCTTGCTGTTCTACGTCGCCCGACCGATGATCGACCGGAACTACGGCGGCATCAGTGTCTGCTTTCGATGGATGCTGTGGTTCGCGCCGCTGTGGTTGCTGATGATCGGGCCGTTGCTGGAAATCTTCGGCAAGAAACGAGCGCGAAGAAATGCTGTCAAAGTGATGCTGGCATTCAGTGTGTTCTCGGTGTCGACTGCTCTTTCCGGGCCTTGGCAATCGCCTTGGATCTATCAGTTTTGGAGCTTTTTGGGCTGGATAGAGACGTAAGTACGGGAGTACTATCAAATCCCGTATCGACAAGGCTTAGCCAGGAAGGCACTTTTATTTGACGAGTCAGGATGACAAGTCGGCAGGACGCCGGGCGAGACCTATGTCTCGCCTGTTTGTCGTTGCGCTTGTGATCGTGGCAGCCTACTTTGCAGTTCGCACTTTAGCGCCACAGACGATTGGGGAAACAGCCCGTCGGCAATTCCTGGCACTGCTGCAGAAGCACTATGCGGGCAAGTCGGTCTCGATTCGACGTGGCCACTTTGATGCTGATGTGGGTCTGATCTTCGAGGACATTCGCATCTCGGATGCCAGCCAGTCTTCGTTCCAATTTCGACAGCGCGAGATGGTTCGAATCGAGCGTCTAACGGTGGTCGGCGACGTTGACGTTGAGAAGCTGCTGAACAAGCAGACGCCGTTGAATACACGGCAGATCGTCCTCGATGGAGTTCAGGTCAACGTCTGGTTGGATTCTGCGGGCGAATTACCGATCAAATCGCTGTTACCGATGCCCAGCTTCGGGCCCGCAGCGCCACGCATTGACTTGCGCCGCGTTAGCGTTCGGCTCTCCGATGACGCTTCGCGAAAGCGTCCCATCGATGCAGAGTTCTCGCAAATCTCGCTCGTCAATACGCCCGCTGGATTGGTCGCGTCACCTGGCGAATCTTCTTCGATGCCTGAGCAGACGATCACCGTACGTGGCAACACGGATTTTGCCAGTGACCTGTTGATTCAAATCGAAACAAAGAACGGCAACACTGACATTCGAGGCGTTGTCAAAGGCACTCATGTCGGCCAAGAGCTGTTCAGTCGGCTACCTGCTGCTTGGGCGAAGCACACGCTGCATGTGCAACATTTGCAATGCCAGTCGGACGTCAGTTTCTCGGTCTTCAAACCGGCCAAGGGGGCTCTCAACTATCTGGTCAAGACTCGCGTGAATGAAGGGCGGTTCATGCATCCGAATTTGCCACAGCCTGTTTCCCAGATCAGCGGTGTGTTCGCATGTAGGCCCGAGGGTCTGACAATCGAGTCGTCGCAGTGCAGCTTCGGTGACGCCATCGTTCGCGTCGATGGTGAAGTTCACGGCTACGGATGGCCGTGCGAGGTAGAATTGAACGTGTCAGCTCGGAACTTGCTGATCGACGAGCAGTTGGCAGCTCGACTACCCTCGACCGCCCAAGCTCAATGGGGAAAGTTGCAGCCAATTGGTCGCGTCGACATCGACACAAAGCTGAAGCATACCAATCAAGTCTGGAACACCAACGGCACACTGGTCTGCAAAGGCGTTGACATTCGTTACGAGAAGTTTCCGTACCCCGTGAACGCTTTGGTGGGCCGCGTTGAGATTCGCGACGGCATTGCCACAGCCGAGGCCCTCGACGGTCGGATCGGTGATAATCGGATGCAGTGTGCCTTCCGAGTTCCGATCCAGCCCGGCATCACCAATGCCAAATCCTTTGTGATCGCTTCCGATGGTCCGGTTCCCGTTGACAACACGTTGCTGACTTCCCTGTCGCCGCGAGGATCCGAGGAGACAGGCCTGGAGCGTTTCGTGCGTTCCTTGCGTCCACGTGGATCGGTGGCGCTGGCAACCGCGAAGTTTGTCACCGACGCGGAGGGACGCAAGTCACGCAAGATGGACCTGCGTGTCGTCAACGGTCACTTGCGTTACGAGAAGTTTGCTTACCCGCTTTACAATGTGGCTGGCAAAATCTTGATCGAAGACGACTTGATCACCCTGGACGGATTCCGCGCCACCAATGCGAACGAAGGCGTCGTGAATTGCAGCGGAACCTATGAACTTGCTCGCGTAACCCAGCCACAGCAAGCGAGTCGATATCAAATCTCTGACAAAGTCATTGCCGACGATTCGTTGTCTCGGTTGAAGCTGAATTTCAAGGCGACCAACGTTCCGATGGACGAAGCGCTCCGGAAATCGCTGCCCGAATCGACAAAGCAAGTCTGGGATTCAATTGCTCCCAGCGGAGTGCTGGACGAGTTGCAAGTCAGGCTAGAGCAGTATGGGCTTGGTAATCCTTTGCAGCTGAATATCACCGCCAACCAAGTGGACCGCGAGCAGGTTACCAGCCAGACACTGAGTCTGCGGCCGCCTGCCATTCCGTATCGCTTGGACATCGTCGGGGGAACCGTCGGATTCGACGGTTCGAAAGTCGAGATCAATTCGATTCGAGCACGCCACGATGCGTCGACGTTGTCGGCCGATGGAGGCTGCGTTCAAGATGCCTCGGGAAGGTGGGAACTGCTGCTGGACCTGCACAATGGCAGTCGCTTGCATCCAGATCGCGAGTTGATCGACGCTTTGCCCACGCAGATGCGCGAGGCGATGAGGCGATTGCAGTTGCGGAATCCTGTCAGTGTCAGCGGCAACACGCGTTTTGCTTTGCCCGATGCCAGCCACGACGAACCAGATATCAACTGGGACCTGAAGCTTCAGCTCGAGGGGAATCGAATCGCGGACGTCGGTCCGGTGCACTCCATCCGCGGCGAAGTCAACGTAAAGGGTGTTCGAGATGAGCTCGGGCCTCGCGCCGTTGGCGATGTTTGGATCGACTCGATGCACGTTTACGATCTTCAAGTGACAGGTGTGCGAGGCCCGTTTTCGGTTGACGGAGACCGGCTTTCGCTCGGCAGCGTTTCGGTCAATCGCAAGATTGACGGAGACTCTGGAACAACCAAGCAGCGAGCGATCCGCGGCAAGATCTTTGATGGTGATATCGAACTTGACGGCGACGTGGTGCTTTCGTCGGGACAATTCGATGTTGGGATCGTGTTGCGAAACGGACAAGTTCCAACGCTGCTGGCGGACTTTGGAACCAGTGATGCCGAGTTGAAGGGAACCTTCAGCGGCCGCACGAACCTGCAAGGCAACTTGGGAACCACAGACCTATTGAAAGGCAGCGGAGCCGCCCGCGTTACCGGGGCGAACCTTTACAAGCTGCCCTTCATTGTGAAGGTCTTGAACCTGATCCGGGTCACTCCAACCGAGGACGTTGCCTTCACCGATGCGAAGATCGACTACACTCTGTTTGGCGATACGGTCACGTTCAGCGAGCTCGAAGTGTGGGGCGACCTCGTGCAATTGCACGGTGGGGGAACGCTGGATCGCCGTCGTGAACTCGATCTGTCTTTCAACACGCGAGTGAGTCCACAGAGCACTTTCTCGAAGGTGATTCGCCCTCTTCGAAGTCCTCGCTACACGTTGTGGACGATCGATGTGACAGGCCCAATGCATGCGCCCGAAATCGAGCGTCGTGCGTTAGATGGAGTCGGGCAAACTCTCGAAAGGCTGTTCCCCGGAATGGTGAACGACGATTCTGAATCGGAACAAAAAGCGAGTCGCTTCGGCAACTGGATGCGCTAGGCTAGCGATCTGTGTCCAGCCAGTTGGACCATCATCGCTCGTCCTTGGGTCACGCCTGCAATGAAATGTGATTTGCGATCCAGAGAAAAGCTCGCCTGCTTTCCCTTTACGTCTTGGCGCCTTTGCGAGATCCTGATGGATCCGCACAAAGACTCGTGAGCTAGTACTGCTCGTCGTTCTGGATATCGCCTTCGGTGATGATTGTGAAGTTCTTGCTGGTCAACGTTTCCATGGCGAACTCGATGTTGTCGACCATGATCGCGACCGCAGGCTTGCCGTTGGGGCGAACCAGCAGCGGATAGGCTTGGGCGATGTTCAATTCTGCTTGCAGCAGCGCCGAGCAGACTTGCAGAAGCGGCTGCGGCCCCTCGGGGAGCTCGACACCTACCAAGTCCGTTTCGATAATCGCCAGCCCGCTGCGTTCTAGGATTTCGCGTCCGCGGTCCACGTCACTGACCAGGAAGCGAACGAATGCACATTCGGAGGCGTCACTGATCGAAAGAGCACAAATGCGTATTCCCGTTCCCTCGAATCGCCGCACGACTTCCAGTAGCTGGCCGACGCGGTTCTCTAGGAAAATGGTAAATTGCCGGAGTGCTGGATAATTCCGCCCCTGCATGGTTTCCAAACCCGTGCTTGAATCGTCACCGATGCTCATCGTTCTTCCATTGCTGATCGTGGGGTGATGGATGCCAAGGGCGTTGGATGCTGCCACGACTGCCACAGCAAATCAACATCACGCTAAACTCTTCCGTGTCTTGGGATGAGATGGATTGGTGTCCCTTGGCTCATTCATCTGCGAGTTTACCATAACTGGCCGAGTTTTCTGTATAGCACCAGGCAAGGGGTAAAGTACCGATCGTGATCCCATTCACTCATCAGTTGGAGATCCGCGTCACATACCAGGAGACTGACGGACAGGGACGTGTTCATCACGGCAACTATCTCAACTACTTCGAACGTGGTCGGGTGGAAATGTTGCGGTCAGCAGGAATCAGCTACAAGGAGCTGGAGTCCACGGGGCTGATGCTGGTGGTCAGTGAAATGAACGTTCGGTATGCCGCGGCAGCCGAGTTCGATGACGTTCTGGTGCTAACCACCGAAGTGACCGAGGTTCGCAAAGTACGGATTCGGCACCGATACACGCTGCATCGCAATTCAGAGCTGATTGTCGAAGCTGACTCTGTGATCGCCTGCGTGGACCGAACCGGAACGCCCAAGCGTCTTCCAGATGTCTTCAGGAATTCCTGATCGCGAGCTCCTGGGCACGACGTTTGTTTCATCGGACAACCTGAGCGAGGCGACGGCTTCAAGTCCAAACGCCTCCCTTCAGCGAGGCGGATTTTTTTCTCGCAAACGCTTGCAGTGTTTCAAGAGTTGTGCGAGACTGCTTGAGGCTGATTCGCAATATCAGCATCTTTGATCGACCGACGCAGCAAGCAACGGACCTCTCGTCCTCCAGCCAGCCACGCAGCGATCCAGTTCCCAGGAAATTGTTTTTGGGAATGATCCGTTCACGTGTGCCTTCTACTGGAGCTTACCCATGCCCCTTTTGTCTGAGCGTTTGCGCGCTCGTACCCAATCAACGCGAGCCGCCTTTACATTGATCGAACTCTTGGTCGTCATTGCGATCATTGGAATCATGGTCGGGCTACTGCTTCCGGCCGTTCAGAGCGCTCGAGAAGCAGCCCGGCGAATGAGTTGTAGTAACAACCAAAAACAATGTGCGCTCGCGCTTCAAAACTATCACTCGACCTTCAAGCAGTTTCCAGGAATTGGGTTTGATTCCAGTTCTGCCTACTCCGTTCTGGCTCAAATCCTGCCGTATGCCGAACAGGGGGATTTGCAGGACTTGATTGATTTCTCCAGTCCCATTTACTCGGGAGGCTACGTCTCTCGAAGTATTCATCCGGCTAATGAAGAAGCGGCTGGAACCCTGGTGCCGATGTTTCGCTGCCCCAGTGACCCGCAGGAGGATCGCTTCACAGAGTTTGATTGCGATGCAGCTGCTGGCCAGTCCTATCGCGGCACCAACGTGGTCACGTGCACTGGTTCAGGACGCGACGACTCTTGGGACCTTCGCAGTAAAACGGACGGACTTTTTTACTACGGTTCACGGGCAAAGTTCCGTGACATACTGGATGGCACGAGCCATACGATCGTGTTTTCCGAGACGTTGATGGGCAATGGCATGAGCTCCACTACGGCGCCGGTTCAGGACCACGAGATGGTCGCTTGGATTGGTCACAGCACGGCAACGAACCCCGACATTGCGGCGCTAGCAGATGGCCCTGTTTGGGGTTGGTACGGGTACCGTGGATACGCATGGATCTCGGGAAAAGCGTATTCGACGACCTTCAATTCGTACGTGCCGCCGAATCCCAAGCACCCTGACGTGAGCCAGCTTTCCTATGGCTGGTTCTCCGCTCGCAGTCACCATAGCGGCGGTGTGAACGTGGCGCTTGCCGATGGCAGCGTTCGGTTTGTGACTGAGTCCGTTGATTTGGAGCTTTGGCACAACGCTGGTTCCATCGCTGACCGTCAAGCAGTGGAGGGCGAGCTATGAGATTGGAATCGATAGCATGCGGGCTGTGCCTCTGGATCGCCATTGCTGGATGCGGTTCACAAGATCAGAGCATGGTCGAACGCGTGAGTGTGTCCGGCAAAGTTTTCTTGGACGGCCAGCCCTTGGTTGCAGGGGCGGTCGTGTTTCGTAGCGATGCACGAGCGCCCGATGGAACGGCTGTGACCGCCTTCGGTTTTGTAGAAAACGGCGAGTACGCAATTGATCTCGCGGATGGTCCCGCCGTCGGATCGTCACGCGTTGAGTTCCGTTCAAAACCGCGCCAGCGAGAACAGCTGGAAGACGAAATGGATCAGGCTGCTCGCAAGAGAAGTCGTCGTCCCACGCAGATGTCAGTGGTCGAGATTCCCGAAAAGTACGGCTCTGATTCACCTTTGCGAGTGGAGATTCGTCAGGGCGAGAACCGTCACAACTTTGAATTGGAGACACAGCAATGAACGCTTCGTTACTGCGGATTCCGTACCTCGCGGCCTGTCTGTTTTTGACGGTGTTTTCATGTGAGGCGACCAACGGTGACTCACCAGAAGTCGGTTGGCCTGCGTTTCAAAATGGGGGGCAATCGAGGGTCCCGGCCGGTTCGATTGCAACCACTTGGTCACCGACCGAGAACATTGCCTGGACGGCTGAGATCGAAGGGTATGGCCAATCGACCCCCGTCATCGCAAAAGAACAGATTTACGTGACTTCGGTGAGCGGCGATCAACGTCAGCAATATCATTTGTCTGCGTTTGATCTGATCAGCGGCCAGCGACTTTGGAAAAGAGACTTTCAGAATCCGGCGCCGAGTGCCAATACGCCAATGGTCAGTCGCGCGGCACCGACTCCAATCGCTGATTCACAAGGATGCATCGCCTTCTTTGAAGGCGGCCTTGTTGTTGCGATTGATCGCACCGGAACGACCCGTTGGCAACGTGACTTGGTCGCAGACTATGGAAAGGCGGAGGCACGTCACGGAGTTGCTGCATCACTGGAGAGCGACGACAGTCGAGTCTTCGTTTGGGTCGAACGCTCGGAAGATCCCTATATCCTTGCGTTGGACAAGCGAAGCGGAAGAACCGCTTGGAAGAAGAGTGGTGTTGGCTCAACGAGCTGGGCTTCGCCACGACTACTGACTGTCGAGGACGGCGAGCACTTGGTTTGTAGTGCGAGCGGAAAAATCATCGCAGTCGATCCCAAAAACGGTCAGCTGCTTTGGGAGTTTGCAGAGATTGCAAACAACACGAGTTGTACGCCCATCCCCATTTCGACAGGCAAGTTTCTGATCGGAGCGTCTGATGGGCGTGGTGAAGCGTCAGCGGGATCTGGCGCCGCATTCAACGGAGTGGTTGAAGTCAAACGCAAGGAAAACGGATTCTCGGTTGCTTTTGTTTGGAATGCTGAGAAAGCGAGTTGCAGTTTCGGCAGTCCCGTCGTTGCCGGCGACACCGTTTGCATTGTCAATCGAGCTGGCGTGCTTTACCAGTTGAACGCAAAGAATGGCGACCGTCTCTCGACGATGCGCACAAGTGCCGGAGGAATCTGGGCGACTCCGATCGTATCTGGCCATTTGATCTATTTGTTCGGTTCCAAGGGCACGACGTCGGTGATCTCTTTGGTGGACGGAACCGAGATCGCTGCGAACCCGTCCTGGGATGCTGCCAAAGACGGATCGTCCAGCGGTGGCGGTGTCCTTTATGCGGCAGCAGTCGCGTCACCCTATCTGATCCTGCGTCGCGGTGATTCGCTGATCGCGATCAAGGATCTTGACCCGTGAGCCAACTCGATGGTTGGCCTGCAGTCCACACTTTCTACTTTCACTCAGACACCAAAAGAGGTTTTCCAATGCGATGCAAATCAATGTTTCTTTCTGCCCTGCTTTTCTCAACGGTTTTTGCGGGAATGGCAGAGGCACACTTTCCTTGGGTAACGATCAATGAAGAAGGGCAAGCGGTCTACTTCTTCGGTGAGACGCCTGCGGATCGTGCTTACAAGCTCCCTGAATCGATTGCCAAAGCCACGGTTGATCACATCTCGAAGGATGGAAGTTTCAATCGCATTGAGATGGCGCCGAATCAGGGCGAAGACTTCGTGGGCTTGAGTTCCACGGAGGCTCTTTCGATGCAAACGTGCTTGGCTTCCAAGGTCACGTACGGAGTCTATCACGGATCAAGGCTTGACTACTTCACTCAGCACTGCGGAGGACAGCTTCCGCGTCAGCGCGGGGATCAGGTATCGCTCGACAAGCAACTTGAGCTGAACGCCGAACTGATCGATACGGATTCGGGGGTAGACGTTTTCATTCGTCGAAAAGGAGAGCCGCTTGTAGCAGCAGAGGTTCGACTGTTTTGCGCCGATGGCGAAGAAGAGGGAGTGGCCACAACCGATGCCATTGGAAAAGTATCGTTCAGTGACAAGCAAGTGGAGCACGGATTGAATGGGATTTTGGTCGGCTACACGTCCGAACACGAAGCCGGAACGCTCGGGGCACAGGCGTACGGGTCCGTGTCGCGCTATTTGACCGCGACATTTCTGGACCCGCAGGATTTTGATGCCAAGGTCGGCGTCCATTCGGATCGATATCCGGCAGTCCCCGAGATGGTGACGAGCTTTGGTGCAGCGACCGCTGGCGATGCACTCTATCTGTACGGCGGGCATACCGGGCCAGCCCACGAGTACTATGCAGAGGCTCAAGCGAGCACGTTGAGGCGACTTGATTTGAAGAACCCAAAGTCATGGGAAGATCTTGGGAACGGTCCGAGACTGCAAGGATTGGCAATGGTCTCACACGGTGGCAAACTCTATCGAATGGGTGGTTTCACTGCCAAGAATACAAAGGGCGAAGACAAGGATCTTTGGTCGCAAGCTGGCGTCAGCTGTTTTGACACTGCGACAAAACAATGGACGGAGATGCCCTCGCTCCCCGAACCACGATCCTCGTTTGACGCAGTGGTTCACGGCAACCAGATCATCGTGGTGGGCGGGTGGAAAATGCAAGGAGACGAAGAGGCCCAATGGATGCAGACTGCTTGCAAGCTCGATTTGTCCACTCAACCGCTGCAATGGAAGTCGCTGCCGACGCCGCCCTTTCAGCGGCGTGCTCTTTCGGTCGCTGCGCAAGACGGCAAGGTGTACGCAATTGGTGGAATGCAAAAGGAAGGTGGACCGACCACGCGCGTGGACGTGCTTGACCTTGAGTCTAGTACCTGGAAACGCGGTCCGGACTTGAACGGAGCGGGCATGGATGGATTCGGAAGCTCGTCGTTTTCCGTTGGAGGCAGTGTTTACGTGACGACCTATAGCGGAACGCTTCAAAAACTTGCCAGCGACGGCGATTCCTGGGAAACGATGACGCAGCTCGACAACGATCGTTTTTTTCACCGACTGCTGCCCGTTGGCCAGCGGGGGCTCCTGATCGTTGGCGGGGCAAGCATGTCATCGGGAAAATATGAGGAAATCGAACTGATTGAGCTGCCTTAGCATCGCGGCCGCTGCGGGCCTTTCTTCAACGTCCGAGGTCCGAATCGGCGTGCGAGGCAAAGTAAATGGAAGGAATTGGGCGATCCTTGCGGTCACCCCTTGTCGAGAGAAGTTGCTGCAGTTACCTTGTTGAGAATGGTTCTCAGTTGCAAAACAGGAGTCATTCGGTGAAGCAAGCCAGTGGGGTTCCCCCAGCCAGCCACACCAAACTCGCCAATTCCGTTCATGCGAACGGATTTCCGATGCTGGATTGGCGATCGTGTAGTTCCACCATGGAGCTGGCTTGCTAGTCATGTTGAATTCAAATTCCTTTCCCAGATCGAACCGCGTTCGCGGCGGTTTCACTCTTGTCGAGTTGTTGGTGGTGATTGCCATCATCGGCATCCTCGTGGGCCTGTTGTTGCCGGCGGTTCAGGCAGCTCGGGCAGCAGCCCGGCGAATGAGCTGTCAAAACAATATGCACCAGGTCATTTTGGCGGTTCATAATTACGAATCTGCCATGAAACGTCTTCCGCCGGCTTGGACCAAGCCCTCTCAGACCGGTGATGGGTGGTCGCTGCAGGCCAGGATCTTGCCTTATGTCGAAGGCATGGCGTTGGCACAGTCAGTGAATTTCGATGCTGGCTACGGGGCTGCGACGATCACGGTTGATGGCAGAGTCGAGAAAGTTTCTAGCTTTCGAGTGACCACGTACCTGTGCCCGAGCGAAGTCAACGACATTGTGCGATTGAATTCCTCGAACGAAGCAGAGCATTTTCCGCTCAGCTATGCGTACAACGCGGGGCCTTGGTTCGTTTACAACCCGAATGACCAGTCCGTTGGTCCGGGGGCCTTTATTCCGAATCGGGACGGCCGCTTCCGTGACGTCTTGGACGGTTTGGCGAACACGTTAGCTTTCTCGGAGGTCAAAGGCTGGACACCGTACTACCGTGATGCTGGAAACCTCGGGCAGATGACGATGCCGACCGAGCCCGCCGACATCTGTGCTTTGGCGGGTTCGTTCAAGACGGAAACCGGACACACCGAGTGGGTGGATGGTCGTATTCACCAAACTGGCTTCACGACGACCTTCTCACCGAATCGCAAAGTGTTGTGCGATGTCAGTGGTACAGAGTACGACGTTGACTTTACAAACATGCGTGAAGGAAAAACGACGACTGCTTTGACCTACGCAGCGGTGACATCAAGAAGTTATCATGAAGGCGGGAT
>JBGCGI010000162.1:0-2934 GCA_045110715.1 Rubripirellula sp. | reverse complement strand
GCCGCAAAGCAGCAGCCGACGGCTCGTTGGCCGCGGTAGTGGTGGCGACCTGTTGCCTGGGCGTGCTCCCGAATCGATTCGGGGCGTCCAACGCAAACACTCTTCCCGAAATACTTCTGCCAGTCCCACACAAGATCCCGCCACATGCTCGCGTCAATTCCTAGCTCAGCAAGCGTACGCGCGATCGCCGCAGGGATCTCCTGGACTGCCGTCGCACCTGCTTGAGAACGTTGCGCCGTCCAGTCCAGCAATCGCTTGTACTGGCCCCAATCCAAGTGCAAGAATCCCTTGTCGCTGCTGCGCAATCCCTTGGTGTGGACCTCGGGCTGGTCCGCCAGCACGTCACGTGAAAGCCGCAGCGGACTCAGCCACCCGTCTCGGCGAATTCGCTTCCCTGTGGGATTGCGTTGTTTGGCTTTCTTCTGCGCCCGCAATTCCTCCACTGGCGTTTCACGAATGCGCCGGCCGGCCTCTTCGGTCGGAATCGGCTTGAGGTCAAACGCGGCCGACGGGATGCTCTCGCCCTGTCGAGCATGAGCACGGTCGTAAGCACTGGTGTGAAGGCTTTGTTCGGGTGTTTCCGCCATCGCTGCACGCACGGGATTCAAGTCCACGTACATGCTGCAGGCAAGCAAGCCAGCTTCGTCCACAATTCGCTGGCACTTAAAACGTCCTTCCCAGAACCGGCCCGTGCACTCATCTTGCTTATTGGCCATCCGAGCAATCGGCTCGGCCAAAGCCCGCATAAACCAGGAAATATCCGACAAACGTTTGCGGACTTCGGCGAGTCGTTCTTTGTCTCTCACTAGCGTCTTGACGTCGTTTTCGGTTGGTTCAGCGAGGTGTTCTTCCAGTCTTCTGCCGGGAAAAACTCGCAGCCACCGGATCGCGACTTCTTCATCGGACCACTGAGCACACACATCTGGGCGATTGCGAAGGATCTGGTGAATGTGATTGCTCATGACTGCGTAGGACAGCACATCCACAGCGAAAACGCTTGCGAGCGCCTCCATACGTCTTCGAATCCATTCTTTCCGGAATGAATAGTCTTTCCCCGTGGCCTGATCGAGCCCTGCGAGCCAGGCACGCCTGACGCACCGCTGGACCGTATGCAAGATGCAGATTTCACCAGGATCAAATTGTTCGGCCCGTTGTGGTCGTGGCATGCTGATCTCCTATGTGAGTGTGCAATGGAAAACCAACGATAAAACATCTCGCCGCCGATGTCAATGTATGGTGGGTGGCACGATCCGCAGGTGGCAATGTCAATGTATGGTGGGTGGCACCATCCGCAGTCGCCTAGTGGATTCGCTATCAGGAGTCGAGTTCTTGGCACGCGATCGCTCTTGATCGGAATCCCACTAAAAACACGTGAGAACGCGATTTCGCAGTGGGCCACACGAGGCATGCCTTACTGTCCGAGTGGGCGAACGCCTTGGCAGATTCATTGATCACCAACGGATTGCATCCAAGCATGCCAGAGATGCCCTAGCTATCGCTGTTATCAAAACTTCGATTCGGCCATCAGTGGCTGATAGGCATCCACGCCGCTATCATCGCGCCGATTGGAACCTACGTTCTGCGATCGCTGATGAGCGGTTTCCTCCTGCTCAATAGAACTCGCGTTCATAATCGAGTTGTATTGAGCTGACGATCACCCCACTCCACCCCAACCATCGATTCGAAACGAGACAGGCTAGAAGATGAAACCGATCACACGTATGCCCGGCTATGGGCTGGGGATTGCGAGCCTCTGGGCATTCCTGCTCGGTGGCCTGATGTTGTACTTCGCTCTGTTTGTGGGGCAATCTGACCTGTCATTGGCCCTGGGGGTCGTCTTCACCGTGCTGGGCATCGGGATTTGGCAAGAACAACGCTGGGCGGTCACGATGACCATGGTGCTATTCGCCTTGATGGCGATCAACCATGGTCTCGGTTTGATTAGCAACTTTCAAATCAAGGGTCTGATTTACTTTCTTGGGTTTGGCGTCATGGCCAAGGATTGTTGGAAGGGGCAGGAGCGACTCAAGCTTGGCCAACGCGACTTACCGGACTCAAACGTCGTTCTTGATGCGCAGGACGAAAGCGAAGACGAAGATGGTAAGCCGATGGTTTCGTTGGTGCTGCTGCAGCGATCATCAAAGTACCTCGAAGACATGGTGCTGGCAAAAATTGCTGAGTCCGCGTTCGGTGTTCCCTTTTCGGCTGGTGACGACGAAGCAACCGAGAACTTCATTGTGGGCGAAAAGCCCATCTTTTTCGTTTCCGCGCCATCGGGAATGTACTTGGTCCACAATCACGACACGCCGTACTGGGAAGACAAGGACGAAGTGCTTGAGCACGTCAATGAGCTTCGTTTGGCCAAGGCGATTTCCGATCATGAAGCTTGGTTGTCAGTCGATCTGATTTCCAGCAAAGACGAAAGCCAGGCGATTGAAACGCACTACCCTGCGATCGTTCGCATGATTCACGAACTGGCCGATGATGACACGTTAGCGATGTTGCAGCCTGAAGCCATGCACATCAACGTTTGGTCAGAAGAAATGGCCGACCGGATTGCTCGCGGCGAGAACATCGAGGGCTTGTTCCAAAACGACAACGTTCCCGTGATTCCGATCCAAGATGACGACCCGGAGATGGTCAAGGCGGTCAATACGGCAAAGAACCGTTGGCCCGAGTTTGTCACCGAGTACCAAAAGTCTCGCGGCGAAGAGGACCACGAGGCTCGATCCTTCACAGTGAAGGCGAAGATCACCCGCGGTGACAGCATTGAGTTCATTTGGGTTAACGTGATCGGCCTGGAGCCCAAGTACGTTCACGGAAACTTAGCAAACGACCCGGTTGATCTTGGCGATCTGAAGTTGGGTAGCCAGGTGGAGTTTCCGATCGAAGACGTCTGCGATTGGTGCTATCTGGAGAATGACGAACCGGTCG